>DASYNQ010000082.1:0-1540 GCA_036008425.1 Methylocella sp.
GATTCTGATCGACAGGAACAAGCAGATCGTAGCCGGCCATGGCCGCTACGAGGCGGCGAAACTCAATCAATGCGCCGAAGTCCCGGTCGTCTGGCTCGAGCACCTGACCGAGACGCAAGCCAGAGCTTACATGCTGGCCGATAACAAGCTCACGGACAGGTCCTCGTGGGATGACGCCGTATTGGCCGTTCATCTGAAGGAGCTGTCCGAGCTAGTCCTCGACTTTGACATCGAAGCCATTGGATTTGAGCTTCCGGAAATCGACTTTCGCATTCAATCACTGGATATAACCGAGGACGCAGATCGCGCCGATGAGTTCAACGCGGCCGTTGGGCCTGCGGTATCGCGCATTGGCGATCTTTGGCTGCTGGGTGATCATCGCCTGTATTGCGGCATCGCACTCGAAGCGATGGCTTACGACACCCTCCTTGGGACTGCGAAAGCGGCGGCGGTGTTCACCGATCCTCCTTACAACGTCAAGGTGGACGGTCACGTCTGCGGCAGCGGTGCGATCAAGCATCGCGAGTTCGCGATGGCCTCGGGCGAGTTGAGCGAGGATGAGTTCACCCGCTTCTTAAATGAAACACTAGAGCTTGCGGGCTCTCACGCCGCCGGCGGCGCCATCATCTACGCCTGCATCGATTGGCGCCACATGAGCGAGATGCTCGCCGCCGGCCGCGCCACTGGCTTCGATCTGCTAAACTTGTGTATTTGGGTTAAGAGCAATGGCGGCATGGGCTCGCTTTACCGGTCCCGGCATGAATTTGTGTTCGTGTTCAGAAACGGCAAGGAAGCGCACCTCAACAATGTTCAGCTCGGCCGCTTCGGGCGCAATCGCACGAACGTCTGGAATTACGCCGGCGCCAACAGCTTTCCGCGTAAAGGTCAAGAAAGCGCTCTTGATCTCCATCCCACGGTCAAGCCGATTGCACTGGTTTCCGACGCCATTCTGGATTCGACGAAGCGCAATGACATCGTTCTGGATCCCTTTTGCGGCAGCGGCACGACTCTTCTTGCCGCCGAGCGCACCGGCCGGCACGGTTGCGGCATCGAGATCGATCCGCTCTATGTGGACACTGCAATCGCGCGTTGGGAGCGAATGACCGGAAAGCAGGCGCGGCACGCCACCGGGCAGACATTCGCAGACATCAAAGCCGAACGAAGACTCGCACCATGAGTCTCCGGCAGAACAATTACAAGACCGGCTACAAACGACCGCCACAACATACCCAGTGGAAAAAGGGGCAATGCGGCAATCCGAAGCGGCAATACAGACGCACACCCAAAGGAACTGTGGCGCTCATTGACGCGGCGTTCGAGGCGCGAATCGACATTGTCGAAAACGGAGCATCACGACGCGTAAGCGTCTTTGAAGCGATCTTTTTGCAACTGTGGACCCAGGAGATGTCTGGCGACAAGCGCGCGATAGCTGTTCGATTAAAATATCAGGAATTCGTTTCCCAGCAAGGTGGCCCAAGCGAGATTATCGTCGAACACGTGTGTCAGGAGAGCACTGAAAATGAGTGATTACGACGTCGGC
>DASYNQ010000083.1:0-5932 GCA_036008425.1 Methylocella sp.
GTCGCCGTCATCGAGCGCCGAAATCTGGCTCTTCGCCCGCCGCAAATTGAAGAAAAGCTTCTTTTGGCTCGCTGTCGTTCCCATTTTCACGAGCGACCAGGAGCGCAGGATATACTCTTGAATCGAGGCGCGGATCCACCACATGGCATAGGTCGCCAAGCGAAACCCTTTGTCTGGCTCGAAACGCTTGACCGCCTGCATGAGGCCGACGTTGCCTTCCGAGACAACTTCGCTGATCGGCAGACCGTAGCCCCGGTAGCCCATCGCGATCTTGGCGACAAGCCTGAGATGCGACGTCACGAGCTTATGTGCCGCGCCGGGATCCTCATGCTCGCGCCAGCGCTTGGCGAGCATGTATTCCTCCTGCGGCTCCAACATCGGAAAACGCCGGATTTGCGTGAGATAACGAGCAAGCCCGCTTTCACCTGAAATCATTGGCAAGGCAGCACTCATTGCACCTTCTCCTTCGGACCCCTATGTCAGCGAGTCCGCCTCGGCCGCTTCGTATGCCGGCCATGCGATTCGACAATATAGAACGCCGCGACCGCGGCCGAAAGAGGGCTAGGCAAGGCATTCGCATTAAAGATCGGCAATATTACACGACGCAAAGGGTTCACGCTGCACGATACAAAAGACGCTCGCAGCGCTTACCTCACTCGTAAATTACGATGGCTTTCAGCTGGCGTTACATCCTCCGGTAAATTAACTGTGAAACCTTGAGCGAAACACGTATCACGCCGTGGTTTGCTTGTGTCGGCCTGGCGCCGCGGCGTGGCATCGACGTTATTGTTACGGTCTCGCTATCTCTTGGCTGGCGAGCGCGTCACGCAGCCTTCGCAAGTCTGGCGGCAGGGCGCTTGTAAAGTGCAATTGGACGCCCGTCACCGGATGCGGGAAACCAAGCACCGCCGCGTGCAAGGCTTGCCGGGAGAGCGACGCGAGGCATACCTGGGCGGCGGGCGGGAGCCGCGCCTTTTTGCTCTTGAAGCCCGCGGCATAGACGGGGTCGCCCAGCACCGGATGGCCTATATGCGCCATGTGGACGCGGATTTGATGGGTCCGCCCCGTCTCCAGCCGGCATGAAATAAGGCTTGCTTCGCCAGCAAAACTCTCGATGAGCCGCCAATGGGTCAGCGCGTGGCGGCCGCGCCCGGCGGGCACGACGGCGATTTTTTGGCGGCCGGTGGCATGGCGGGCGAGCGGCGCGTCGATGCTGCCGGAAGGCCGCGCCGGGGTGCCCCAGACGAGGGCCAGATACGCGCGGGTGAGCGATAAGGACTTCCCGTGACCGGCGAAGAGCCTGGCAAGGCCGTGATGCGCCGCGTCCGTCTTCGCGGCCACCAAAAGCCCAGAAGTGTCCTTGTCGAGCCGGTGCACGATTCCGGGCCTTTTCACGCCTCCGATGCCCGAAAGGCTGGCGCCGCAATGGGCGAGGAGCGCATTGACGAGGGTTCCTGATTCATGTCCGGCGGCCGGATGCACCACGAGCCCGGCCGGCTTGTCGATGACGATCAGATGTTCGTCCTCGAAGTCGATTTCGAGCGCAATATTTTCGGCCAAAGGCGCGGGATCCGCGGGCGGGGGAAGGCGCAAGGCGGCGGTCTGGCCCGCGCGGAGCAAGTGACTCGGATCTGTCGCCGTCGCGCCGTCGATGGACGCATGGCCGGCTTCGATCAGGCTCTTCACTCTCGTGCGCGACAAATTCGCCGCCGCCGCCGCAAGGAAACGGTCGAGCCTCTCGCCGCTGTGTTCAGGCGCAACACGATAGGCAAGGGAGAGATTATTTTCCTGACTCATCCTCATGCCTGTTCAGCCTGCCGGTTCCCAGCACAACGATCGAGGTCCCTTAGCGGACCGTACCAAAATATTTCACGTAAACCATTTGGCGATGTCATACCGGCACATAAGAGGTAGTATTTGTTCATAGGAGTTTCGGACATCGCCATCTCAGTTCTTTGTGCCCCTCAGTTCCAAAACGAAGATGCGGCGTTCGCTTACGTTGAAGCCCACTTGTGGCCGAATGGCCCGGTTTGCCACCACTGCGGCAACTGCGATGGCAAGCGCATTCGTAAACTGGCGGGCCAGGCGCGGTCTATATAAATGCTACGAGTGATAAATGCTACGAGTGCAGCAAGCCGTTAACTGTACGCATGGGAACCATCTTCGAATCGTCTCATCTGCCGTTGCATCTGTGGCTTCAAATCATCCAAAGCAACAGTAGCGATAGCGTTGGCAGGAGACTTTCCTCCATCATTAGAACCAGGCTGAATTACTATGTCTCCAACCTTGCCATCATACAACAACATATGCGAATTACTAATTATTAACGTTTAGTTTTGTTTCGACTGAATCGTCAATGCATATCCAAGCGTTCCAGTCGAATCGCTGCTTGCTCGCAAAACGCCGATACTCTCTGCTCTAGCCGCAGGTCGATACATTCCTTTGAATAGAAGATCAATAGGTTAATCCTCAACAAAAACAATGTTAACCAGTGTCGGCTAATAATTTGCAGAAAAAGATGATGGCACTTGCAAATACCTAGGCATGTTTGCAGCAATATTATCAAGACTGTGGACCCCAACTTCAAATACCCAGTCGCTATCTTTCAGAACGACAGCAGCTTGAGCTACGCTAGGGAGGCAAACGATCAAATCGTCATTTTCTTTGAGGGCCAACAGCAAACTTTCTAGCTTGGGCAGGGTCACGCCCATGGCAGATTTCAAAGGGTTGCCGGTTTCGTGTACATTGGGCTTGCCAACGCAACAGAGCCCGCGCGGGAACGCGAAGATTAACGGCAATCACCGGTAAATCTGCACCCAAGGAGGTCCAGACGAGGCCAAGTGGCGCCAGCTCGGGCATCCCGCGTGACAACCCCGGTTCGGTTTGTGAACCTTACATCGGGGATGACTTTCCGCAAAGCGGCTAAGCCATCGAGGCGCCGCCGCATTTGGCCAAAACCGATGATTGCGATATGTAGCCATTTGGATACATAGGGCCAGATGAATACGTTTATCCGGTCATCGGATTTTGATGCGTGGTTGTCGGGGCTTGCCGATCAAAAGGCAACGCCAGAGTTTTGGCACGTCTCCGCAGCGCGATGCTAGGCAATTTTGGCGATTGCGAGCCTGTCGGCGAAGGCGTCTCCGAGATGCGCATTCATGCCGGGCCGGGCTATCGGGTCTATTTCCTGCGAACAGGAGCGACCCTCTATTTATTGCTTACCGGAGGCGACAAGTCCTCGCAAAAACAGGACATCATCCGCGCGAAGGAGATGGCTCGCGAACTGAGGGAGATGAAACAATGAAACCGACCTACGCTCCGTTCGATCCGGCAGATTATCTCGACAATGACGAGGTCATCGCCGAGTATCTTTCGGCGGCGGTCGAAGACCCCGATCCCAATGTGTTTCTTGCCGCGCTCGGCGATGCGGCGAAGGCGCGCGGCATGGCGCAGATCGCCAAGGACGCTGGGCTTGGCCGCGAAAGTCTTTACAAAGCTCTGAGCACAGGCGCCCATCCCCGCTATGAGACTGTCAATGCTGTGTTGCGCGCGCTCGGGGTGAAATTCACGGTAGTCGTCGATCACCCGCCGCCGCGATGAAATATTCTGCCGCCTGCCAAAGTCTCGGTCCCGGTAGCGAACCTTATATCGGGGATGACTTCCCGCAAACCGGCTAAGCCATCGAGGCGCCGCCGCCCACCTGGAATTGCCCCTAAAGATAGAGGGTGATAATTGGGTCAAGCAGGGTGAAAGCAAAGAGTTTTATGCCGTGGCTCAAATTGGAAACGCAACTCGAGAATAGAACGAGTGTTCATCATATCCGCATAGTTGGTATGACATGGCGAGACTGCTTGCCGCTTTGATCCGCTGGGGGCGCCGGCCGGGGCTGTGGCTTACGCTTTTGTTGGTCTCCGCCATCTTCCTGATGCCGGCGGCCGGGCCGCTCATGCGAGCGCTTTTTCCGGACGATCCGCGCCCCGTCTACGCGCGCACAAGCTTCTTCGAACTCACGCTTGCACATATAGAGCTTGTCGCGCTCTCTAGCCTCGCCGCCGCCACGATCGGCATCGGCCTAGGGATTTTCGTCACCCGCGAAAGCGGACGCGAATTTGCCGCGATGGTCAGCGCGATAGCCGCTATCGGGCAGACGTTTCCGCCGGTCGCGGTGCTCGCACTCACCATCCCAGTCCTGGGCTATGGCGCCGCCCCAGCGGTCGCGGCGCTTTGCCTCTATGCCATTTTTCCAGTCATCGAGGCGACGGTGACGGGCCTTCGCGCCGTGCCCGCCGCCGTCCGCGACGCGGCGATGGGAATGGGCTTCGCGCCACGGGATGTCTTATGGCGGATCGAGCTGCCGCTCGCGTTTCCTTTCATTCTCGCCGGTCTTCGCAATGCGGTGATCATCAATATCGGAACGGCGGCGATCGGATCGGCCGCCGGCGCTTTATCGCTGGGTTCGCCCATCATCGAGGGACTTTCCGCGTCGAACCCGGCGTATGTCTTGGAAGGCGCCGCCATCGTCGCACTGCTTGCCATGGCGGTGGATCGCTGTTTCGCCTGGTTCGAGGATTTCGCGCGCCCCGGCGAAATGCGCCCGAAGTAAATCATGGCCCTTCTCCGGCCATCGGCAAAGATCGGAGATGCGTGCATCGAGGTTTTGCCGAAGGACCGGCGACCTTGACGTGGAGGACGTGCCTCGTTCCTCGCGCAGCCACGAAGCGGCTGCCGGTGCGCGTCAGGAAAGTGCGTTAAATCACCCCTGTTCCGACACTGTTGGAGATCAATTCATGCACGCTGAAGAGATTTTGGTCGTCGGTCCAAACGCGGCCCGGCAGCCATCCCGCTGAGCAGGCGATATCTTGAAATTGGCCGATAGAATATTTGTAGGAGTTTTCGGTATGGATGGCTTCGCCGGCAGAAAATCGAAACCACAGGCCCCGGATTCTCACCGCTTGATTCCGAATACTGACAATGTGCATCTCGACGCGGCCCTCGCGGGGATCATAAATCGCCTCGTGACGGAAGCCATCGAGATCGAACGAGCCTTCGAGCTCGCGGTTGATCCGGGTCAAAAGATTGAGGTTAAAGGCCGCGGTGACGCCGGCCGCGTCGTTGTAGGCGCGGACCAGCTGGCCGGCGTCCTTTTTCAAATCAACGCCGACAATGAGCCAACCTTCTGGTGTCAGCAAGCGCCGCATGGCACCGAGCAACACTCGGGCGGCAAAAGGAGAGAAATTGCCGATCGTCGAGCCAGGAAAGAAACCCAATTTTCGCGCTTTGGCGAGGTCCGGCGGCAAGGCGAGCAGCCGCGAGAAATCGCCGGCGATGGGGCGCACGGCGAGCGCCGGAAAGCGCTCGATCAGACGCCGCTTCGCCTCCTCAAGAGCGCTTTCGGACACGTCGATAGGCACATAGGCGCGCAGTCGCGGTAAGCCCGCGAGCAAAATCTCCGTCTTGCGGCTTGAGCCCGAACCGAATTCGACGAGAACCGCGCCGTCATCCACGCTTGCGATCTCCGCCGCATGTGCGTCGAGAATCGCGATCTCGGTCCTGGTCGGATAGTATTCCGGCAGCCGGGTAATTTCTTCGAACAATTCGCTGCCGCGCGCATCATAAAAAAAGCGGCAAGACAGGCTCTTGCGCGGCTTTGACAGGCCCTCGATCACGCTCGCGGCGAACTCGCGGTCCGGGCCGGCAATGACATCGGGCAGGCGAAGGGCTTTGTTGCTCGTCCACATCATTCGATCTCCGAGGCAAGGCGCAGCCCCGTGAACTGCCAGCGCTGGTGGGGATAGAAAAAATTGCGATAGGTCGCGCGCGCGTGCCCTTCCGGAGTCGCGCAGGAGCCGCCGCGCAAAGCCTGCTGGCCGACCATGAACTTGCCGTTGTATTCGCCAAGCGCCCCCGCTGGCGCGCGGTAGCCTGGATAGGG
>DASYNQ010000084.1:0-4162 GCA_036008425.1 Methylocella sp.
TCTTTTCGCGCTTGGCTATTCGCTGAACCTCTTGACCTTGCTCGCGCTCGTGCTGGCGATCGGTCTCGTCGTGGACGATGCGATCGTCGTCGTTGAAAATATCTATCGCCACATGGAAGAGGGGATGCCCGCGCGCGACGCGGCCCTGCAAGGCGCGCACGAGATCACCGCGCCGGTGGTTTCGATGACGATCACGCTCGCCGCGGTCTATGCGCCAATTGGCTTTGTGTCCGGTTTGACCGGCTCGCTGTTTCGCGAATTCGCGTTCACCCTCGCGGGTTCGGTCGTCGTCTCTGGCATCATCGCGCTCACCTTGTCGCCGATGATGTGTTCGCGCTTGCTGAAACCGCCCCGGCTCCAAGCGCGCGGGTTTTCCGCCGTCCTCGACCGGGTATTTGACGGACTGCGGCAGCGCTATCAGCGGCGGCTTCACAAGACTCTCGGTTTTCGCGCTCTGACCGTCCTGATCCTCATTGGCGTCCTGGCGCTCACCGGCGTGATGTTTGCCTCTACCCCGAAGGAACTGGCGCCCGAGGAAGATCAGGGCATCATTTTCGCTCTAATAAAGACACCTCAATACGCCAACCTAGACTATATGGAAAAGGCGACCGCGCAGGTGGAAGTGGCGGCCAGCGACATCCTTGAAAGAGAGCATGTTTTCATCATCAACGGTTCGCCCAGCGTGCACGAGGGTTTTGGCGGCCTTCTGTTGAAGCCATGGGGCGAGCGCAAACGCAATCAGAAGGAGATCATGCAGGCTCTACAGCCCAAGCTCGCCAAGGTCACCGGAGCCGAGATCCTGGCCTTCGCCCGGCCGTCGCTGCCTGGTTCGACGGGCGGGCCTCCCGTGCAATTTGTGATCCGGACCATCGGCGATTACCGTCAGCTCGTGAATGTCATGGCCGGGATCGAGACAGCCGCGCGCGACAGCGGGCTGTTTCTCTTCGCCAACAGCGATCTCAAATTCGATATGCCGCAAATCGACTTCAAGATCGATGCGGACAAGGCGAACCGCCTCGGCATCAGCATGCAAACTATCGGTTCCTCGCTCGCCACTTTGCTCGGCGGAAATTATGTCAACCGTTTCGGCCTGCATGGACGCAGCTACGAAGTCATCCCGCAGGCGCCGAGGGACTTCCGGCTCACGCCGGATTGGCTGACCCGCTATCAGCTGCGCACCAGTTCCGGCGCGCTGGTTTCGCTCGCGACGGTTTCGAGCCTTTCGACGAGCGTGCAGCCGAATGGATTGCCCACGTTCCAGCAATTGAACTCGGCGACGTTGCAGGGCGTGCCTTTCCCTGGCCGTACGCTTGGCGAGGCCATCGGTTTTTTGCAACAGAAGGCAAAAGAGCTTTTGCCGGACGGCTACAGCGTCGATTACCAGGGCGAGAGCCGGCAGTTCGTCCAGGAAGGGAATACGCTCATCGTCACTTTCGTCTTCGCCCTGATTGTGATTTTCCTTGTGCTCGCGGCGCAATTCGAAAGCTTCCGCGACCCTTTCATTATTCTCATCGCCCTGCCGACCTCGATGTTCGGCGCGCTCCTGCCTTTGAACATCCTTGGAGTTGTCGGCGCGGCGAGCATGAATATTTATTCGCAGATCGGGCTCGTCACTCTGATCGGCCTCATTTCAAAACATGGTATCCTGATGGTGGAATTCGCCAACAGGCTTCAGGTTCAGGAAGGCTTTGGCCGCCGCGAGGCAATCGAACGTGCCGCCTCCGTGCGGTTGCGCCCGATCCTCATGACCACGGCCGCCATGGTGGTCGGGATGGTTCCCCTGATTGTCGCCGAAGGCGCCGGCGCGAAGAGCCGCTTCGCGATCGGAATCGTCATCGCGGCGGGGATGAGCATCGGTACGATTTTCACGCTGTTCGTGACGCCGGCGATCTACACGCTGATTGCGCGGAATCATGGCGGGGAGCGCGGCGAAGCGGCTTTCGTCTTAGAGGGGGATGACAAACCAGTGCGCCGTGCGGCCGAGTGAGGTTAGGAAGTGGTCCCCTCCGCGGTGTTCCAGCGGTGCAGGCTAAGAGTCAGCCTCTGTGCTACTGTCGAGGAATCCACAAACGCGAGGAGACGGGACGTGGCTGAAATTTTCAACGGCCGCTATACGGCGCGAACGGACAAGCCTCTGGTGCTTTTTCTGATCGGCTTGCGGCTCAACGAGCTAGTGGCGGCGCATAAATGGCTGCCTGTCTTCACCGCCATGCCGCGGATGCTCGCCGAGCTTGACCGCAAGCCAGAAGCTGGTTTGCTCTCGCGCCGACTGTATTTTTCCGGTCGGATTTTCCTGGTGCAGCAATATTGGGACTCGTTCGATTAACTCATGGCCTATGCGCATGACACCTCCGCCGAGCATTTTCCGGCCTAGGCGGCGTTTAACCGCGCCGTCGGCAAGGACGGCACGGTTGGCATTTGGCATGAGACCTATCTCGTCGAGCCGGGCAAATATGAAACCATCTATGCCAATATGCCGTTGTTCGGCCTTGCTGCCGCGACAACCCATGTCCGCGCGGAAGGTGGGCTTTCCGCCGCGCGAGACCGCATGCGCGGGGGTTAGATTCCCCCTCGGGAGTGAAAACCGTCGGCGGGTTGCGTTTTTAGCCTGCTTTCGGTTATGTTCGCTTGTGAGTTTGTCTGATAAGCTCACCCGCCGGAGCGGTTATCATGCGTCTTCCTTTCATACCTCCATCCGATCTGTCGCCTGAGCAACGCCCGCTCTATGAGGACATGCGCGATGGGATCGGCAGGAGCTTTCATGACTTCGCCGCCATAAGAGAAGATGGTGCCTTGATGGGGCCATGGAACCCGTGGCTGCACGCGCCTCGTATTGGCAAGCCGATTTGGGACCTGGTCAAGGCGATCTCCGGTCAATCGGACCTACCGGAGTCCGCCCGCCAGGTCGCGATCCTCGTGACCGGCGCGCATTTCCATGCCGGCTATGAAATCTACGCCCATGTGGCGGTCGCGGAGCATGATAAGCTGTCTGATGAAAAGCTCGCCACGATCATTGCGGGCCAACGTCCACCAGATCTCACAAGAGAGGAGGCCATCGCCTATGACGTTGCCGCCGCGCTCACAGCGGGCGGCGTGCTGCCGGAACTGACCTATCGTGCCGCAGTCGACGCATTTGGCGCGAATGGCGCGGTCGAGATTTGCTATCTCGTCGGTGTCTATTTCCTCGTGTCCGTCACCCTTAATGGGTTTGATGTTCCGGTGCCAGAGCATGCAGAAGGGCGCGCTTGATTGCTTGTCATAGAGACGGCCGCTCGCCGAAATTCAGTTTTCCGCAACGCCATCGGTTTCCACCATTGCCCTTACATCCGCCGGTTCTTCGAAAGGGCTTCCATCGGCGCGCCGTTCGTGCGATGCGCTTTGCGCGTTTCTCCTGTGTCACGAGACTGAAATGACCGAGTTTTTCCGCGAAGTCGACGAAGACGTCCGCCGCGATCGAGTCCTGCGTTATTGGACCAAATATCGATATTTGTTAATAGCCTTGGCTGTTCTCGTCGTGGCCGGGACGGGGGGCTGGCGCCTCTACGGCCATTACCGCGACGAGGCGGCGCAGGCAGCCAGCGCGAAATACGAAGCCGCCGCGCAACTGTCGCGCGACGGCAAGTCCGCCGAAGCCGCGGCCGCTTTCGATGCCTTGAGCAAAACCGCGCCAAAGGGTTATGCGAGCCTCGCGCGCCTGCGCGCGGCGGACGACCGCGCGGCCGGCGATCCGCAGGCGGCGATCAAGGCCTATGAGGCGTTGGCGGCCGACCCGAGCTTCGATCCGGCCTTCAAGGATTTCGCCAAACTCCGCGCGGCCATGTTGCGACTCGACAGCGACGATCCACTGGAATTCGAACGAAGATTCGCGCCGCTCGCCTCGGACTCTTTTCCCTATCATCATCAGATCCGGGAGCTGCTTGGCCTTGCCGCGTTGAAGCGGAAGGCTTTTGACACCGCCGGAAACTGGTTCGATGGGATCGTCTCCGACCCGCGGGCACCGGCCGGGGTGCATATGCGCGCTCAGGCTCTTCTCGGTCTGGTTCAATCCGCGACCTTGCCGCCGGCGAATGCGCAAGCCGGAAACCCGCCGCCCGGAGACGCGCCGGCCAAGTAACAGTCCGGAACGATGTTTACCGTCGCGATCATCGGCCGGCCGAACGTT
>DASYNQ010000085.1:0-13312 GCA_036008425.1 Methylocella sp.
AAGATCAAGGTTCTGCCGATGTCCGCGATGGCCAAGCGCTATGCTTCGGGCAGCCTTGATCCCGCCCTTAACTTACGGCGCACCGCCGCGGAATAGACCGGAGATTTTTGATGCGCTTACGCGGCAAGGATCCGAAAGCGGCAACGCCGCGCAGCCGATTTCGGTGGCTACATGCGTAAGAAGCCTATGACGACGATCGACGCATCTAGGTGCTGGGCGGCCGCATTTTCGACTTGGATCTGGCGGACGGCGGGCAGGATTAAATGACGCCTCTGGTCGTTGCGCCCTCGATACTTTCCGCTGATTTCGCCAACCTCGGCGAAGAAATCCGGGCCGTCACCAGCGCCGGCGCCGATTGGATCCATATCGACGTCATGGACGGCCATTTCGTGCCGAACATCACGATCGGTCCGGCGATGGTGCGCGCCTTGCGCCCGCATACAAAAATCCCTTTCGACGTGCATCTTATGATCGCCCCTTGCGATCCCTATCTTGCCGCCTTCGCGGAAGCCGGGGCGGATTCGATCTTGATCCATGTCGAGGCCGGGCCGCATCTTCATCGTTCGCTGCAGGCGATCCGGGAGCTTGGCAAGAAAGCCGGCGTCGTGCTCAACCCGGCGACGCCGGCATCGAGCGTCCAGAATGTCCTCGATATTATCGATTTAGTGCTGGTCATGTCGGTCAACCCTGGCTTTGGCGGGCAGACCTTCATTGCCTCGGCGGTGGACAAGATCGCGGAACTGACGGCGATGATTGGTTCCCGCGCCATCCGTATCGCGGTCGACGGCGGCGTAAATCCGGAAACCGCGGGCCTCGCCGCTTCGGCGGGCGGGGACACTTTTGTCGCGGGCTCTTTCATCTTCAAGGGAGGGCCAGAGCATTATGAGGCGAATATTGCGGCAATACGCACGGCAGCCACCAGAATGCGACGTCGCGATGCCGCTTGAGGCCCTGATATTCGACGTGGACGGGACGCTCGCCGAGACCGAAGAGGCGCATAGACAGTCTTTCAACGAAGCATTCGCGGCCTTCGGGGTCGATTGGACCTGGGATAAGGAGCTTTATCGCGAACTCCTCCAGGTGACCGGCGGCAAAGAGCGTCTTCAGCATTATATCGACGCTTGGAAGCCTCGCGGCAGCGAGGTGGCACTTGCCCGCTTCGCAGAGATCTACGAGGCGAAGTCGGCCCGCTACGCCGCGCTGGTAAAGTCCGGCGCCGCGCCGGCGAGGCCGGGTGTTCGCCGCTTAATCACGGAGGCCCATGAACGGGGAGTGCGGCTCGCCATCGCCACGACGTCGCTGCCGGGGAGCGCCGATCTGGTACTGCGCGCGATGTTCGGCGAAGAAGGCCCCTCCTGGTTTGCGCTGATCGCCGCGGGGGATGTCGTGGCACACAAGAAACCCGCGCCCGACGTCTATCGCTTCGTTCTTGATACGCTCGGGTGCGGCCCGGGCGCTTGTGTCGCCATCGAAGATTCGGAAAATGGCGTCAAGGCGGCGCGGGCCGCTGGTTTGCCCGTCCTCGCGGCGCCAAGCTATTATTTAAAAGGAGATGATTTCAGCCTTGCGACGAGCGTTCTCAGCGATCTCGGTGAGCCGGATCGTCCATTCCGCCAGATCGGCGGCCTGCCCTTCGATCGGGATTATGTCGATATTGACGGCTTGAACGCATGGCTCTCCAAGCAACGCAAATCCGGCAACCTGGCTCGGGCGGCTTCCGCCTGAACAATCGCGCACGCAGTTGTACATGGCCAATACAACACCCGCCTGCAAACAACGTTCTGTGAGAGCGGGAAATTCACTCGCCGGTGGTGAGCTTGAAACTCTTGATCTCAACCACGGGATTAGCGTCGCTTGCCTTCATAACTGTCGCAGAGACGCCGAAATGTAATTCGCCCGTCGGCATCAGAGCCCGCATCACCTTGATCTGCGAGCCATTCATAAACAGCGTCGGCTTATTCTACTTGGCCACGACGCGGAGGGAATTGACCGCGTTCGGTTCGAGCTTGATGGCGGCTTGCTTTTCGTAGAAAATCTGATCCCACTTACCACCAGAGAACTTGCTCAGCGTAGTGACTTTATTAGTCCATATCATGAACGAGAATCTACTTGCGTCCGAAATCCAGAAGTGCAAGCCGGCTCCGACGTCATTGTCCGGCGCGACTTGTTTTGGAAGGACGAACTCCATGCAATAATCCCCGTCGCCTGCGGGAAACGTCACGTTGATTGCGACGGAAGAAGTGTTTTTCTCGTCTACGCCATGGGCATTAGCGTGTAAAAGCAGCGAGCCGTTCTTGATTTCCGAATCAGGAGCGCCCAAAGTCCAACCCCCGGTATCGTCGGTGAACTTATCCTCGAAAATCACCTTGCCGGTTTGGCCTTCGCAGGCGAACGCCGCTGGCGCGCACAACGCGACGGCTGTGGCGGCAGCAAAAAGAATGCGCAACATGGAATCCTCTCTAAACTAAAATAGTCCGGTGACCTTGCCACTGTCATCGAGATCGATCTTGGTTGCCGCCGGCACCTTGGGCAAGCCCGGCATGGTCATGATCTCGCCGCACACCAAGACGACGAACTCCGCGCCGGCGGCGAGCCGGACTTCGCGGATATTGATCTCATGGTTGGACGGCGCGCCGCGCAGATTTGCGTCTGTCGAGAACGAATATTGGGTCTTGGCGATACACACGGGATAGTGGCCGTAGCCGCTCTCCTGAAGCCGCTTGATCTGCGCACGAATCTTTGAATCGGCGGTGACCTGGCTCGCGCCATAGAGCTTGGTGGCGATCGCCGTTGCCTTGTCCCAGAGCGTCGCCGATTCCTCATAAACGAAGTGAAAGTCGACCGGCACTTTGTCGACCATATCGACGACCGTGCGCGCCAGCTCCTCGGCGCCCTTGCCTCCTTCCGCCCAATGCCGGCACACGACGATCGGGGCTTCGTGATGCGCCATTTTTCTTTTCAAAAGTGCGATCTCGGCGTCTGTGTCGAAGCTGAAATGATTGATCGCGACGACGCAAGGAAGCCCGAAATGGTTGCGGATGTTGTTGACGTGGCGCTCCAAATTGGTGACGCCTTTGGTCAACGCATCGAGGTTTTCCGTATTGAGTTCCTTGAGGTCCACGCCGCCGTGATATTTGAGGGCGCGGATGGTCGCGACGATCACCACAGCCTGCGGGCGAAGGCCAGATTTGCGGCATTTGATATCGATGAATTTCTCGGCGCCTAGATCGGCGCCAAAGCCCGCCTCGGTCACCACATAGTCGGACAATTTCAGCGCGGTCTTGGTGGCGAGCACGGAATTGCAGCCGTGCGCGATATTGGCGAATGGGCCGCCGTGAATGAAGGCCGGATTGTTTTCGAGCGTTTGCACGAGGTTCGGCTTAAGCGCGTTTTTCAAAAGCACCGCCATGGCGCCATGCGCGTTCAAATCACCCGCGTGAATAGGCTTTTGGTCTCGCGTATATCCAACCACGATCCTTCCCAGCCGGTTCTTCAAATCCCTGATCGAGGTGGCGAGACAGAAGATCGCCATGATCTCGGAGGCGACCACGATATCGAATCCGTCTTCGCGAGGATATCCGTTCGCGGGCCCGCCCAAAGCCACGGTGATTTGCCGCAGCGCGCGGTCGTTCATATCGACGACCCGCTTCCATGCGATGCGCCGCACGTCGAATTTCAGTTCATTGCCATGGTAAATATGATTGTCGATCATCGCGGCGAGAAGGTTGTTGGCAAGGCCGATCGCATTGAAGTCACCGGTAAAATGCAGATTGATGTCCTCCATTGGCACAACCTGCGCGTAGCCGCCGCCCGCCGCGCCTCCCTTCATGCCGAAAACCGGCCCTAACGAGGGCTCGCGCAGACAAATGGAGGCCTTTTTGCCGATCCGATTCAGGGCATCGCCGAGGCCGACCGTGGTGGTGGTCTTGCCCTCCCCGGCCGGGGTCGGGCTGATCGCGGTCACGAGGATCAGCTTGCCGTCCGGCCGCTCCGCGAGGCTATCCACATAATCCAACGATATCTTGGCCTTGTAGTAGCCATAGGGCTCAAGGTGCGCCTCCCCGATACCGAGCTTTTCTCGCGCCACCTCGCCGATGCGGCGCAAGTTGGCCTGTTGTGCGATTTCGATGTCCGCCGGCATCGTCCCTCCTCTCGTAGCTGGGCTCAGGCTTCCACCACGTTTTGCGGCTTGCCCGCCGCGAATGCGTCGATGTTGTCGATGAGCTGGTCGGCGAGAATCTGCATGGCCTCGCGGCTCGCCCACGCGACATGCGGGGTGACGACGAAATTCGGCAGCCGCAAATCGAGCAGAATATTGCCTTGCTTCGGGGGCTCGACGGTCAGCACGTCGAAGCCCGCGCCGCCAATGACTTTGTTGGTCAGCGCATCGGCCAAGGCTTGCTCGTCGACGAGCCCGCCGCGGCCGGTGTTGATAAGAAGGGCATCATTCTTCATCAGCCGCAATTCATGCGCGCCGATCATGTTTTTGGTCTCTGGCGTCAACGGCAAATGCAGGGTAATGATGTCGCTCTCGCGCAGCAAGGTTTTGAAATCGGTCAGGCCAGGCTGCGAGAAGATGTCATAGGCCAGCACCCTCTGGCCAAAGGCCTCGGCGATTCGGCCCACCGACTTGCCGATCGCGCCATAGCCGACAATGCCGAGCGTCGAGCCGCGCATGTCACGGATCGGATGGTCGAAGAAACAGAATTGGTCGCAGGCCTGCCAGCGCCCGGCGCGCACATCGTCGCGGTAAGCGAGGAGGTTGCGGCGAAGCGCGAAGGCCAGCGCGAAGACATGTTCCGGCACCGTATTGAAGGCGTAATTGCGGATGTTTGATACGGTAATGCCGCGCGCGTTGCAGTAGGTCTTATCGACGACATCGGTGCCGGTGGCGGCGACCGCGATTAATTTGAGATTGGGAAGCTTTGCCAGCGTCGCTTCTCGCATTGGCACCTTGTTGATGATTGCAATTGTCGCATCCCGAAGGCGATCGACGATCTCGTTCGCCGAGGTCACCGCATATTCCTGATAGCTATGCGGAAAATCCGGCGTTCGCAGATTGGCCTCGACGGTCGAACGGTCGAGAAAGACGATCGAGTGTTGCACGGCGTAATCTTTCTTTGATTCGATTTGTCGCGGATTTCCAAAACAAGGCTTTTCGCGAGGCCTTCGCCGGGGCTACGCCCTGGGTTTTTCCCTATCGTTCGGGGCCCCGACTCCTCCGCGGCAGCGGCGCGGCAAGCCGCCGCCAAAAGGTTGTGCCGCCCATCGCCGGGTCAGCCGCGGCGGCGCAATCGCGCGACGAGAGGCCCGGCACGAGAGATGCGGCGCCTCAGTCGTTGAGGACGCCCTCCGGGTGCAGCGCGGCGAAATGCTCTTGCTCCGTCGGCTTCTTTTCCTTGGCCATGATGGTCGAACGGAAATATGCCTGCGCTGCGGCGACACCGCTGCCGAGCTTAATGTCGATGCCGACATCGCGCATCGCCATTTCCGCCCCGGAAAGAGCGCCAAGAACCATTAGGTCGTTGAGATCGCCGAGATGGCCGATCCGGAACACCTTGCCCGCGACCTGCGACAGACCGGCGCCGAGCGAAAGATTATAACGGCGGAAAGCGGCATCGATTACATCGGCGCCGTTGAAGCCCGGCGGGACGACGATCGCGGTCACCGTATCGGAATACCATTTCGGTTCCTTCGCGCAGGGTTGCAGGCCCCAGGTCTTGACCGCGGCGCGCACGCCGCTCGCAAGAACGTTATGGCGTTCGAACACCCGTTCGAGCTTCTCCTCGAACAGTATCTTGAGCGATTCGCGCAGGCCGTACAGCATCGGCAGTGACGGCGTGTAGGGGAAGTAGCCCGTCGCGTTGGCCTTGATCATGTCGCCGAAATCGAAATAGACTCGCTTGAGACCTGCCCCCTTATAGGCCGCGAGCGCGCGGGGGCTCGCGCAGACGATGCCAAGGCCAGCCGGCAGCATCAGACCTTTTTGCGAGCCGGCGACCGCGAGATCGACGCGCCATTCATCCATGCGGAAATCGATGCTTGCGATCGAGCTCACCCCGTCAACATGGAGCAGCGCCGGATGATTGGCGGCGTCCATCGCCTGGCGCACCGCTCCGATATCGCTCGTCACGCCGGTCGCGGTCTCGTTTTGGACCGCCAGCACGGCCTTGATTTGATGGCTCTTATCGGCGCGCAGGATGGATTCGATCTTGTCCGGCTTAACACCGGTGCCCCACTCCTCCTCCAAAACCTGGACGTCGAGGCCGAGCCGCTGCGCCAGGTCAATCCACAAATGGCTGAACTGGCCGAACCGCGAGGCCAAAACCTTGTCGCCGGGGGAAAGCGTGTTGCAGAGCGAGGCCTCCCAAGCGCCGGTGCCGGACGAGGGAAAAATAAACACCTGCCCGTCCGTGCTCTTGAAGACCCTTTTCAAATCCTGAAACAGGGGCAGCGTGAACTCCGGAAATTTGGAAGACCTATGGTCTTCCATCGCTACCATCATGGCGCGCGTGACGCGGTCGGGGACGTTGGTCGGTCCTGGGACGAAAAGAAAGTGGCGGCCCGCCATGTTGAATCCTCCATTTGTTTGCCGGCTTACACTATTAACAAAACCATTGGCTCAAGCGCAACAGCCGAAGTTGCGCGCAAGAAGTTTCCTTTACTAGACCATCATTTTCAAAACTGGAAACCGGTTTCGGACAAGGACATGCAACAACGCCAAGATGCTTGGCCTCAGCCAAGGATCAGGATGGCGCGGAAATCGTTCACATTGGTGAGGGTTGGCCCGGTCACCACCAGATCACCAATCGCCGAAAAGAAACCGTAGCCATCGTTGTCGGCGAGCCGGGCCCTGGCCGAAGCGCCGGCCGCGGCCGCGCGGGCAAGGCTGTCGGGACCGATGAGCGCGCCGGCGTTGTCCTCCGTGCCGTCGATTCCATCGGTGTCCGCGGCGAGGGCATATATGCCGGGATGGCCGTCCAATGCGACGCCAAGCGCCAACAGGAACTCGGCGTTGCGGCCGCCGCGCCCGCTCCCGCGCACAGTGACCGTGGTCTCGCCCCCCGAGATGAGGACGCAGGGCGGGTCCGAGGGCTGGCCGAAGCCATGAACCTGCCGCGCGATCGCCGCATGCACTAAAGCCACGTCGCGCGCCTCGCCCTCGATGGCGTTGGCCAAAATCAGCGGGGCGACGCCGGCCTCGCGCGCGACTTCGGCCGCGGCCTCAAGCGACATTTGCGGGGTCGCGATCATCACATTGGCAACGCCCGCGAGACGCGGATCGCCGGGCTTCAAGGTTTCGGCGCTGGGCGAACCGAGATGCGCGCGAACGTTTGCCGGCACGTCGATGGTGTATTTTTGCAGGATCGCCGACGCGTCGGCCGAGGTGGTTGGATCGGCGACGGTCGGCCCAGAGGCGATCACGCAAGGATCGTCGCCAGGCACATCCGAGATCATGAGTGTCACCACCCGCGCGGGCGCGGCGGCCGCGGCGAGCCGCCCGCCCTTGATCGCCGACAAATGCCGGCGCACGCAGTTCATCTCGGCGATGGTCGCGCCGCTCTTCAAGAGAGCCTTGTTGATGCTCTGCTTGTCGGCGAGCGTCACGCCATCGGCGGGCAGGGTGAGAAGCGCCGAGCCGCCGCCGGAAATCAGGCAAAGCACCAGATCATTAGGGGTCATCCCCTTGACCATGGCGAGAATGCGTTTTGCCGCTTCCTGCCCGGCGGCGTCGGGGACCGGGTGGCTGGCTTCAACCACTTCGATGCTTCGGCAGGGCGCGCCGTGGCCATAGCGGGTGACCACCAAGCCTTCGAGCCGACCTTGCCAATGATCCTCGACCGCCTTGGCCATCGCGCCACCGGCCTTGCCAGCGCCGACGACGATGACGCGGCCTGGCGGCTGGGGCGGGAGATGCCGCGGCAAGCATTTCTCCGGCAGGGCCGCGCCCACCGCCGCCCCAAACATATCGAAAAGCAGCTGACGCGGATCGATGGTCATTGCGCGCTTCCCGAGAGGGTTGCAGGGGCGGCAACCCGCGTTTTCCGGCCGACCGCAGCCGCGCCGCCGGCCAATGCCGTGATCGCAGCTTCCGGCTCGCGGGGTTACCCTCCAAGACGGCATGGCCCGCAACCGCGCGGTAAATACGGCCTTCTATTTTACTGGCTGGCGATGCCGTTTCATAACCGCAACTACCAGGCTTTCAACCATTTTCTCGCCAAGCGACACATCGAGGGGCGATAACCTGCTGAAAAGGCCATTATTTCCGCCGGATTCGGTCCTTTCAAGGGGGAAGTTCCCGCCCGACGTGATCCGGTGCGGCCGCTTCCCATGATCTCGCGTGGTCCGCGCGCGATGCCAACGGGAGGGTTGCTAAGGCCGGAATTTGGCAATAAGCCTTCCATTGCATCACCTGAGGGCGTGCCACCGACGCAAGCAGCTTGCATGGACGCGCGGCAAAAAACACAACCGGAACGCCCGCGCCGGTTGGATCGGCCCGAGGTTGTAAGGAGGGGTATTTGGATATTCACGAGTACCAGGCCAAGGAGATCTTGACGAACTTCGGTGTGGCGACGCCGCACGGAGCAGTGGCCTACAGTCCCGACCAAGCTGTCTATTGCGCCACCGAGCTTGGCGGCTGGCATTGGGCGGTGAAGGCTCAGATCCATTCCGGCGCCCGCGGCAAGGCCGGTGGCGTTAAGCTCTGCAAGACCTATCACGAAGTGCGCGCGGCGGCGGCGGAGCTTCTCGGCAAAACTCTCGTCACCAGTCAAACCGGTCCCGAGGGCAAGGTGGTGCAGCGAGTCTATGTCGAGGTCGCCGAACCCTTCGAGCGCGAGATTTACCTTGGCTTCGTTCTCGACCGGAAGGTCGAGCGGGTGCGGGTTATCGCATCGCGCTTCGGCGGCATGGAAATCGAGGAGATCGCCAAGGACCATCCGGAGGAAATCCTGCAAGTGGTGGTTGAGCCGGCGGTGGGGCTCCAGCCGTTCGAGGCGCGCGAACTCGCCTTCGGTCTCGGGCTCAGTCTGAAGCAGGTCAGCCGCGCCGTCGCCAGCATGCTCGGCTGCTACCGCGCATTTCGCGATCTCGACGCCACCATGGTCGAGGTCAATCCACTGGTCATCACCAAGGACGACCGGGTCCTGGCTCTCGATGCCAAAATGTCGTTCGACGACAATGCCCTGTTCCGGCGCGGCACGGTCGCCGACATGCGCGACCATTCGCAGGAGGATCCGCGCGAGGTCCAGGCCGCCGAGCATAACCTTAACTATGTCGGCCTCGACGGCACCATCGGCTGCATTGTCAATGGCGCCGGGCTCGCCATGGCAACCATGGACATGATCAAATATGCGGGCGGCAGCCCGGCGAACTTCCTCGACGTCGGCGGCGGCGCCTCGCCGGAACGGGTTACCGCGGCGTTCCGTCTCGTGTTGTCCGACCGCAACGTCCGGGCGATTCTGGTCAACGTGTTCGCCGGAATCAATCGTTGCGATTGGGTGGCCGAAGGCGTCGTCCAGGCTTGCCGCGAATTGAAGGTCGATGTCCCCTTGGTGGTGCGTCTCGCGGGGACCAATGTCGAGGCCGGGCGCGACATCATCGCAAAAAGCGGCCTGCCGATCATCTCGGCCGATTCCCTCGCCGATGCCGCCGAGGCGGCGGTCGGCGCCGCGCGTGGCGCGGCGCAACGGGACGTCCGCACGGCCTGACCTCGCGATTGCCGCGCGCCGGAGCGTTCCTGACCGTTGGATTCATAAAAGCACACTTAAGCGCGTGCTTTTTTTCACATTTTCCGTTGGCGAAAAGGTCCGGGACCTTCGCCGGAAATTGCTTGAGGAAAGTCAAAGCCGATGAGCATTCTGATCGACGAAACAAGCCGGGTCCTGATTCAGGGCTTCACCGGCGACAAGGGTACGTTCCATGCCAAGGAAATGATCGCCTACGGCACCAAGATCGTGGGGGGTGTCACACCCGGCAAGGGCGGCACCACCCATCTTGGCCTGCCGGTGTTCAACACCGTGAAGGAAGCAGTTAAGCGGACCGGCGCGACCCATAGCATCGCCTTCGTCGCGCCGGCCTTCTGCGCCGACGCGATCATGGAGGCGGCGGACGCGGGGATCGGCCTCGTATGCTCGATCACCGACGGCATACCCGCGCAAGACATGATGCGGGTGAAGCGCTATCTTTTGCGCTATCAGCGCGACCATCGGACCTTGCTGGTCGGGCCGAACTGCGCGGGGGTCATCAGCCCCGGCAAGGCGATGCTCGGGATCATGCCGGGTCATATCTATGTGCGCGGCACGGTCGGTGTCGTTTCCCGTTCGGGCACGCTTGGCTATGAAGCCGCGGCGCAGATGAAGGCCCTTGGAATCGGCGTCTCGACGAGCGTCGGCATTGGCGGCGATCCGATCAATGGCAGCTCGTTCCTGGACCATCTGGTGCTGTTCGAGCGCGACCCGGAAACCACCGCGGTCATGATGATCGGCGAAATCGGCGGGCCCCAGGAAGCCGAGGCGGCGGCGTGGATCAAGAGCCACATGACCAAACCGGTGGTCGGCTATGTCGCGGGCCTCACGGCCCCAAAAGGCCGCCGCATGGGCCATGCCGGCGCGATCATTTCGGCAAGTGGCGACAGCGCCGCCGAAAAGGCGGAAATCATGAAATCCTACGGCCTGACCGTGGCTCCCAGTCCGAGCGAACTTGGCACGACGATGGCCAAGGTTTTGGCCCATTGAGGACGGCGGCGCGCCGGTCGCCAAAATCCCAATTCCGCGAACGCAACCGCTCATTTTCCAGTGCCGCATCAAAATGTTGGGCAAAATCGACGTCCTTTCGTCCAGCCGCCACGGGGTTACCGATGACGGAGTTTAGGGCGGGCCGGCCGGGATTTGAGACCGGCAACGCGCCTGGAAGCATTCAGGCGGCGCTCGACGGCGAGGAAACCGCGGACATCCTGTTCGAGTTGCTGGCCGGCGTCGTGCACCGCCAATATCCAGAGGTCGCGACGGCGCTAAGGGGGAAATCCGGGGCTGGGAATTTCGCGCCGGATTTGCTCGCCCGTGTTTTCCAGGCCCACGGAATCTGGTTCCAGCTGCTTGCGATCGTCGAACAGCATACCGCGATGAGGCTGCGCCGCCAAACCGAGCGCGTGCGCGGCGAAACAGCGGTGGAGGGCACATTCGCCAATCTTATCGCCGAGGCGGCAAATCTAGGTGTCGATGGGCAAGAGCTGCGCGGCCGGCTGGCTTCGACGCGGATCCGGCCGGTCATTACCGCGCATCCCACCGAAGCAAAGCGGGTGACTGTCCTCGAAAAGCATCGCCGTCTCTACCGGCTGCTGGTCGAGCTGGAACAACCGCGATGGACCGCGCGGGAACGCACACGCATCATCGACACATTGCGGGACGAGATCGCGTTGTTGTGGATGACCGGAGAACTGCGCCTGGAGAAGCCGTCGGTCGATCAGGAAGTCGCCTGGGGCCTGCATTTCTTCCACGAGACGCTGTTCGATGGCGTCCCGGATCTCTTGAATAAGCTCGACCGTGTGCTCGCTCAATTTTATCCGGGCGAACACCTCGCGCCGGCGCCGTTTTTCCAATTTGGATCGTGGATTGGCGGCGACCGCGACGGCAATCCTTTCGTCACCAACGACGTCACCCGCCGCGCGCTCACCCAAAATGCCCTGGCTAGCCTGCGCCATTACGAGCAGCATCTGTCGCTTCTGTTGCAGAGGATGTCGATCGCCGAGCGGGCGCTGCCGCTTTCGTCGGCATTCCGGACGGCGCTCAAGAATGCCCTCGCCGAAAGCCCCGAAGGCGCGATGATAGCAAAGCGAAACTCCGGCGAGCCTTATCGCCAGTTTCTCTTTAGCATGCTGCGCAAACTCCAACTCACAATTGCCCGCGCCGAACATGGGCACGCTTCCATTGGCGCCGGTTATGGCACCGCCGACGAGTTCATCACCGATCTCCGGATTCTGGAGGATGCGTTGATTGAAGGCGGCGCCCCCGATCTTGGCGAGGACCTCGTGCGGCCGGTCCGCAGGGCGGTGGAGATTTTTCGCTTCCGCACGGTCAGGCTCGATCTGCGCGAAAACACGACGCGTCTGACCGAAACCTTGCAGGTGCTGTGGCGGGCGACGGCGGGGCACGACGGTGGCCCGCCGCCCGAGCCCGGATCGCCGGAGTGGAAAAACTGGATCGTCGCCGAGCTCGCCCGGCCGTTGCCCTCGAAGCGTGTGCGGCTGGACCTACCGCCCGAGGCGCTGGAGACGCTTGGCATGTTCCAGCTAGCGTGCGACAAAGGCAATGAATTCGATCGCGAAGCCTTCGGCAGCTTCATCCTCAGCATGACCCGCTCGGTTGCCGACATCCTCGGCGCCTATCTCCTCGCCAAAGAAGCCGGCCTCTTTCTCGATGCCGCGGGCGTCGAGGCCTGCACCCTGCCGATCGTGCCACTGTTCGAGACGATCGCCGATTTGCGCGCCGCGCCCGCCATCATGCGCGAACTCTTGTCGCTGCCGGTCGTCCGGCGCAGCGCCCGCGCCCAAGGAGGGGTGCAGGAAGTCATGATCGGCTATTCGGACTCCAACAAGGATGGCGGATTTTTAGCCTCCAATTGGGAATTGGCGAAGGCGCAGACGCGGCTCACCAAAACCGGAAACGAAAGCGGTATTCTGATTGCGTTTTTCCACGGCCGGGGCGGCTCGGTCAGCCGCGGCGGCGCCCCCACCGCGCAGGCGATCGCGGCGCAGCCCGCGGGCTCGATCAATGGGCGCTTCCGGGTCACCGAACAGGGCGAGGTGGTATCGTTCAAATACGCCAATCGCGGTACCGCGGCTTACCAAATGGAAGTGCTCGGGGCCGCGGTACTCAAGCACGCTCTTATCTCCGAACGCGAGCAGGCGCTGGTGCCGAGGGCCGAGTTCGACGAGGCGATGGAGGCGCTTTCAGGTGCCGCCTATGCGGCCTATGCGGGGTTGATTTCGCACCCGGATCTTTTGCCTTATTTTCAGGCGGCAAGTCCGCTCGAGGAAATCTCGCTGCTCAATATCGGGTCACGGCCGGCGCGCCGTTTCGGCGCCCGTTCGCTAGGCGATCTCAGGGCAATCCCCTTTGTGTTCGCCTGGTCGCAAAACCGCCATGCGATCACCGGCTGGTACGGGACCGGAAGCGGCATCGCCAGTTTCCTCGATGTGCGCAAAGGTCGCGGCGAGGCGCTGTTGCGGCGGATGTTCACCGAGTCCCGGTTGTTCCGGCTGATTATTGGCGAGGTCGAAAAAACCCTATGCCTCGTCGATCTGAAAATCGCC
>DASYNQ010000086.1:0-4955 GCA_036008425.1 Methylocella sp.
GCCGGAGTCGCGCGATGGAGGGCGGCTTGCAAACTCTGTTTCAAGGCGCCGATCAGAAGCCCGCGCACGAGGCCGGAATCGCGAAACCGGACTTCGGCCTTGGCCGGATGCACATTGACATCGACCTCGCGCGGATCGCACCCAACAAACAAGACGAGTGCCGGATGGCGGCCTTGCGGCACGTAATCCATGTAGGCCGCGCGCACGGCGCCGGACAAAAGCTTGTCGCGGACCGGCCGCCGGTTGACAAAGAGATATTGCGCCTGCGCATTCGCCTTGTGCCAGGTCGGAAGCCCGGCGTACCCTTCGAGCGCGATCCCTTCCCGTGCCGCGTCGACGCGGAGTCCATTGGCGCGAAACTCCTCGCCAACGACATCGGCCAGCCTCGCGAGCAAAGCGTCGTCGCCCTCGGCCCGCGCGAAATAATCGAAGCCAGCGGTCTCCGTGCCGGCAAAAGTGAAGCGAACCTCCTTGTTCGCCATCGCGAGGCGCTGCACGGCATCGGCGCACGCGCGGGCCTCCGCGCGGTCGCTCTTTAGGAATTTCAACCGCGCCGGGGTCGAGGCGAAAAGATCGCGGACCTCGACTTTTGTTCCTTGCGGCAGGCCGCAGGGAGCGAGAGCGTGTTTCTTGCCCTGATCGACGCGGATCGAGAATCCGTGCGGCGAACTCGCCGCACGGGAAAAAATGGCGAGCGCCGCAACGGAGCCGATCGATGGCAGGGCCTCGCCGCGAAAACCGAGCGTCGCGATTTGGGAAAGGTCGCCCGTCGGCAGTTTCGACGTCGCATGGCGCTCGACCGCGAGGTCGAGATCGTCCCTGGGCATCCCGCTGCCATCGTCGATGACGCGGATGAGCCGCCGGCCGCCCGATTCGATCACGACATCGATGCGGGCCGCGCCCGCGTCGAGCGCATTCTCGACGAGTTCCTTCACGACGGCGGACGGCCGCTCGACGACCTCGCCCGCCGCGATGCGGTCGATGAGAACAGGATCGAGACGACGGATCGGCATGGCAGGGTTCACCGAGGACCGTACCAGGATTTCACACCCACGTTGCCTCGAACTGGACAAGGGCGGTTGCCCGGCTAAAACCGCGCACGCGCAGTCCAGCCGGGCGAACGACAAAATCAACAGCCTCCTTTGCGGTAAAAATCAACCATCCACCCCCTATCCTTCGGCTTATCCGCAACTTTCGGGTCGGGCGCGGCCATCTGCCTCGCTTTAGCCATTGCACCCAAAAAACTTTATTCGCTCCGTTTCTGTTGCTAGAAGACCCGTATGGCCACGATCCCCGATCTTTTTTTGCTCCGAATTATGGGCCCGGTTCGCGTCTGAGCGCCAAAGTCACTTGGCTTGTCGTTCGGTCCGGCCGGAAATCATTTTTCGATTTGTCATCGGCGCGGATTTGCGGCGCAGGAGCAGGCCTGAAACAACCATGGACAAACAAACGATCGGCGTGGGCGGCGAGAGCCTTGCGGAAAGTCCCCCCGACTATTCAAAGAGCCTTTTCCTGCCGCGCACCGATTTTCCGATGCGTGGCGGCCTGCCGGAGAAAGAGCCGGAGCTGCTCGGCCGCTGGCAAGAAATAGGGCTTTACGGGCGTCTTACCGGGGTGGGGCGGGGCAAGCCGAAATTCGTCCTCCACGACGGCCCCCCTTACGCCAATGGCAACATCCACATCGGCCATGCGCTGAACAAGATCCTCAAAGACATCGTGACCCGCTCGCAGCGGATGCTTGGCAAGGACTCCAACTATGTGCCGGGCTGGGATTGCCACGGCCTGCCGATCGAATGGAAGATCGAGGAAAATTATCGCGCCAAGGGCAAGAACAAGGATGTCGTGCCCATTAAAGAGTTCCGCCGCGAGTGCCGCGCCTTCGCCGGACATTGGGCGGGCGTGCAAGCGCAGGAATTTCAGCGCCTCGGCGTGATCGGGGATTGGGAGCATCCCTATTTGACGATGAGTTTTCCGGCAGAGGCGCAGATCGCGCGGGAAATCATGAAATTCGCGGCCAATGGGACGCTTTATCGCGGCTCGAAGCCGGTAATGTGGAGCGTCGTCGAAAAAACCGCCCTCGCCGAGGCGGAGGTTGAATACGAGGACATCGTTAGCGATGCGATTTATGTGGCGTTTCCGATCAGAAAGGCCCTGATCCGGACTGATCAAGAGGGAATTCTTCGCAGCATCGTCGGGATGACCGAAACGCCCGAGTATCTGTTGGGCAGCTCGATAGTTATCTGGACCACAACGCCCTGGACGATTCCAGCCAATCGCGCGATTTGTTTTTCCTCAAAGATTGGATACGGGCAATATCGTGTTGACTCGGTCCTAAAGGACAGCTTGGCCGAGGTGGGCAAAATTTTCGTTTTGGCGGATATCCTCGCGGAGGGAGTCCTCAAAGTAGCAAAGGTAGCCACGTTCGAACGGTTGCGCGACGTTCCTGCTGGCGATCTTTGCAAGTCCGCGTGTTCTCATCCACTTAGTGCCGTTAATACTTACTACGATTTTCCGATCCCACTATTTGACGGCGTTCATGTCACCGATGAGACCGGCACGGGCTTCGTCCATACCGCGCCCTCGCATGGCCGCGATGACTTCGACATCTGGATGGTGCATGGCCGTGAACTCGCCGAGCGCGGTGTCGACACCCGCATCCCCTACACGGTCGACGTCGACGGTTTTTTTACCGAGGACGCGGCGGGGTTCGAAGGCCGCCGCGTCATCGACGACGAAGGCAATAAGGGCGACGCCAACGACGCCGTCATCAAGGCCTTGATCGAGGCGGGCAATCTCGTGGCGCGCGGAAAACTCAAACACCAATATCCGCATTCCTGGCGCTCCAAAAAGCCGGTCATTTTCCGCAACACGCCGCAATGGTTTATCGCGCTTGATAAGCGTATCCCGCTACTCGGAAAATGGCAGAATGCAACCCTTCGCGGGATCGCGATCAACGAGATCAAGGCGGCTCGCTGGTATCCGCCCGCTGGTGAAAACCGCATCACCGGCATGATCGCAAACCGCCCGGATTGGGTGGTCTCGCGCCAGCGCGCGTGGGGCGTGCCAATCGCTATCTTCGTCAACAGGGACACCAAAGAAATCCTTATCGACGAGAGGGTCAACCGGCGCATCGCTGACGCTTTCGAGCAAGAAGGCGCGGACGCCTGGTTTGAGCCAGACGCCGCTGCGCGCTTCCTCGGCCCCGAACGCGACCCGGAAAAATATGAAAAGATCGACGACGTGCTCGATGTCTGGTTCGATTCGGGCTCGACCCATGCCTTCACGCTGGACGATCCAAAGCACTTTCCTGGTCTCGCGGGAGTTCATCGCCAGCGTGACGGCGGCCAGGACGAAATCCTGTATCTCGAAGGCTCGGACCAGCATCGCGGCTGGTTCCAGTCCTCGCTGCTTGAATCCTGCGGCACGCGCGGCCGCGCGCCTTACGACGCGGTTCTAACGCATGGCTTCGTTCTCGACGAGAAGGGCCAAAAAATGTCGAAATCCGCGGGCAACGTCACCGCGCCGCAAACCATCATCAAGGATGCGGGCGCCGATATTCTGCGGCTCTGGGTGGCGGCCTCCGATTATTCCGACGATATGCGCATCGGTCCGGAAATATTAAAAACCTTCGTCGAGACCTACCGGAAACTCCGCAACACGATCCGCTGGATGCTCGGCTCGCTCGCTCATTACGACCCGGCGAACACGACCGGCTTCGAGGCGATGGACGAGCTTGAAAGACTCATGCTGCATCGCCTCGCGTTACTCGATGGCGAGATCCGCGATGCCTACGAGAACTTCGACTATAAGCGCGTTGCCGCGCGTTTGACGGCATTCCTCAACACCGAGCTTTCGGCCTTTTATTTCGACATTCGCAAGGACACGCTCTATTGTGAACCGCCTTCGAGCGAAAAGCGGCGCGCCGCGCTGGAAGCGATCGAGCAGATTTTTCGAAGTGTAACCTTATGGCTCGCGCCGGTCCTGGTCTTCACTTCGGAAGAGGCGTGGCTCGCGCGTTATCCTGGCGCGGTCTCGGTGCATCTCGAAGCGTTCCCAAAAATTCCGTCCGCGTGGCGCGATGAAGCGCTTGCCGAAAAATGGGAGCACATCCGCCAGGTCCGTTCGGTCGTCACAGGGGCGCTCGAGATCGAGCGGGCGCAAAAGCGGATCGGTTCCTCGCTTGAGGCGGCGCCAAGCGTCTTTGTCGCGGACGCGGGCTTGCGCGCCGTTCTCGAAACTATCGATTTCGCCGAAGTCTGTATCACCTCGAATATCGCGATCGAGGCCGGGGAGGGACCAATCGGCGCTTTCCGGCTCTCCGGCACCCAAGGTGTCGCCGTTCTGCCCGCCCTGGCCGAGGGGAGAAAATGTGCGCGATCCTGGAAAATTTCCCCGCTCATTGGCAGCGATCCTGAATTTCCCGATGTAAGTCCTCGCGATGCGCGGGCTTTGCGGGAATTGCGGGCTTTGGGACAATGGCCATGAAGCCGCGTCTTCTCGGCTTATGGGTGATGTGCGCCACGCTCGCCGCGGACCAGGCGAACAAGCTTTGGCTTATCTTTGTCTATGGAATCGAAGCGCGCCAGCCGGTCCGCCTGACTCCTTTCTTCGATGTGATCTATGCCAAAAACCCCGGCATCTCTTATTCCCTATTGCGCGCGCAAAACGGGATGGAGCGGCTTGGCCTGCTTATCGTTACGCTTGCGGCCACGGCCTTCCTCGGCCTCTGGCTATGGCGCGCGGGGACGAAAACCGGCGCCTTGGGTCTTGGTTTTATTGTCGGCGGCGCGCTCGGCAATGCCTACGACCGTCTAGCCTATGGGTTTGTCGCCGATTTCTATCATTTTCATGTCGGGTCGTTCTCGTGGTATGTCTTTAACCTGGCGGATGCCGCGATCGTTGCCGGCGTCGCGCTCCTGATTTGCGATTCCTTTGCCCGTGCAAACAAGTCCCGT
>DASYNQ010000087.1:0-1803 GCA_036008425.1 Methylocella sp.
TGCCCGCGGCTAATTGCGAAGTTATTTTTCGCCCAAATTATCTGCGCGCGCAGAGCAAAACCTGCCTCTTCGAGGGATTCCTTCGATTCCCCCACACGCATGGCCGCGTGCCACACATAGGCAACGTCGCCAGGGAACAGCGCCCACGCTTCGCGCCAATCGGCCTTCCCGTCGTTTTCGACCTTCCCCTTGGCATGGACACCGAGAGATAATCGCTTGCCGTTTGCGGTCCTAACGTGCCCTCGCCACGCTGCATCATACTCGACCCCATACGGCGGATCGGTCACCATTAGATGCGGCTTGACGCCGTTCAGCGCGTTGCCGACCACGAGCGCGTCGGTGCAATCACCGCAAACGAGCCGATGTTTGCCGAGCAACCAAACGTCGCCGGGCTCGCTCACCGGGATCGTCGGCGCGTCAGGTGCCTCGTCCGGGTCGGTCAACCCCACATTCTTGTCGAACGTCAGTCCAGCGATCTCATCGGCGCTAAAACCGATTAGGCCAAGATCGAAGTCGAACGCCTGGAGATCGCCAAGCTCGATCTTGAGAAAATCGTTATCCCAGCCGGCATTCAGCGCCAGCTTGTTGTCGGCCAGCACATAGGCTCGCTTTTGGGCCTCTGACCAGCCTGCGGCCACCATGACCGGGACTTCGGCTATCGCGAGCTTGTGAGCCGCCAGCACGCGCCCATGGCCAGCAATAATGCCGCCTTCATCGTCGACAAGCACCGGAACCGTCCAGCCCCATTCGCGGATCGACGCGGCGATTTGGTCGACCTGCTCCGGGTTATGCGTGCGGGCATTGCGGGCATACGGGATCAGCGCGGCAACCGCGCGCCGTTCAACTTTATCTGTTGGCCATTCTGGTTGCAAAATATGTTCTCCTGGGGTCTTGGGTTGTGCCGCGCTCAGCGCTCCGGCCGCCCCGCGCCGCCCGTCGCACCCGTCATTGGTTTGAGTCTTTGTCACGATGCCGTGATGTTTCCTTACCATGTGAGCCCTGAAGCAATAAATGGACATAGCGGGGTTGCGCCGAGGCGGCTCCTTCGCCCGCTCTTGGCTGCCCATCAGGCCGCCCCTGGTCTGGTCCTCTCCCTCAGATCAGGGGCAGTGGCCAACGCACCCCGCCCGCGACGTGTTGCGCCGATGTTACACCGGCTGTTCATTGTTATGCCAAGGCGAGATGTTATCGAAGTTTTGACGAAATGCCGTGTTTAATGCCCCTAGCGTGGCGACGTCCGCTTTGATGCCGCACTGGAAATTTTGCAGGCAATTGGACAAAGCAATGATCCATTCATCGCACCGGGATCGCAAGGCCAAAGCCATTGCCGAAGTGCTGGCAATGATCGCTGATGCTTACCCACCACTAGCGCCGCATCGGCCGCGTCCTGTCCTCGAGACGGAGGAATGGCTCTTCGAAAGCCCCACCGAATTTATCGAGACTCTGGAAAAATATTATGCCGGGCGGGCTACGCAAATAAGGAGAAAGAACCATTGATAAGCCCTCTTTTTGGCATAGCCTCTCTTCCATCGGCCATCGCGATTTCTTGAATATGACGCAGTTTGCCGGTTTCCTGGCGTCGAGCCGAGAAAGGCGCCCCGCTCGCGCCCTGAGCTGACGCAAGACCCAGCACAACGCGCGAAGCTTATAGGTGAGATAGCGAAGGCGGACGCGCGGCATTAGGCGTTCCCCGACTCTCGGCCACGCTCGCCGCACTTCTCCGGCGTGTTTTGGTAAACGCTGAATCCTGCGGCGAAGAGCCGGGCCGAGGCCGCGTCAAGAAGCTCGGAAAAGTGCGAGAAA
>DASYNQ010000088.1:0-3137 GCA_036008425.1 Methylocella sp.
GATTGTCGGGAAACGCCGGCCGCACGCCCGCGCCCGTCTCGACGATTTCCGCCTCGGCGAAAGCCGGATGCAGGCAATAGGCGGCGCCAAGCAATTCCAACATGGCACGCGCGGTGATCCGGCCTGCCTCCTCGTTTTCAAGCATCGTCGCCCCAATCATGAAGCGCCCGTCGCCGCGAGGAACGATATAGGCAGGATGGCGCGGATGCAGCAGCCGCACCGGCCGCGTCAGCGCGACCTCGCGGGTAGAGAGCACCAGCATTTCGCCCTTGACGCCGCGCAAATCGGGAAGAGCGTCTTGTGCCGCGAGGCCGCGGCAATCGATCGTCCAATCGGCGCGCGCTTGCGTCGCGGCGGCGCCGTAACGCAGCGTGACATTGTCGAAGTCCGCGAGGCGCGCGGCGAGAGCAGCCATCGCCGCGCGGGGATCGAGATGCGCTTCGGCCGGAAAGAGCAGGGCGTCTTGGAAGCGCCCCGCAAGGTCGGGTTCGAGCGCCGCGATCCGCCCCGCGTCGATGTGTTCATATCCGCTGGTGCGGCGGGCAAAGCGAATGAGCTCGGGCCGGTCCCGCGCGGGGGCGACGACGAGCGTTCCTTGGCGCGTCGCGACCGGCACGCTTTCAATCCAAAACTGGAGCGATTCGAGGCCGAGATCGAGGACGAGCTTTTCCGCGCTCTCGGCCTCGCACCAGGGCGCCAGCATGCCGCCCGCGAGATAAGAACAGCCGAGACCCGGACCTTCGCGGCATTCGATGAGTTCGACATCGCAACCCGCGCGGGCGAACTCCAATGCGGTGGTCAAGCCCGCGATGCCGGCGCCGACAATGCGCATGGTTTTACCGTTTTGCATCTAGCCGCGGGCAAGCAAAAGAGGTGCGAACGGACGATTTTTTAGAGGGGAACATCGCGTGACCATCCCTCCGCCAGTACGAGCTGGATCAGGTTCGAAGGGTCGCCGGGCCGCCTCTAAAAGCGCCGCCAGCCTCTCAGCCCCCTGCCGGGGATCCCCTAGGTTTTCGCTAACTTAATTAGTCTTCAGGGCGGCTCGCGTCAAGGCGCTTGGATGGTGGCCTGGGGTCGCGGGCGCGGGCTTCCCTTGCGTTTTGATCCCGGCTATGGAAGCGCAACGGGCACTTCCTTCGACCGGGACCACGATGAAAGCCGTTCACGTCCTGAATGGGCCGAACCTCAATCTCCTCGGCACACGGGAGCCGGAAACCTATGGCCCTGCGACTCTTGCGGACATCGAGGCCCGTCTTTCCGCGCTCTGCAAACCACGCAGGATCATATTGCACTTTCGCCAATCGAACCATGAGGGCGACCTCGTGACCTGGGTGCAGGAAGCGGGCCGCGCCGGCGAGCCGGTGATCTTGAATGCCGGGGCCTATTCGCATACATCGCTCGCGCTTTACGATGCGATCAAGGCGGCGAAGACCGAAGTGATCGAGGTGCATCTTTCGAACATTCACGCCAGGGAAGATTTTCGCCGCCAGTCGCTGATCTCTCCCGTCGCGCGGGGCGTGATTCTGGGGTTTGGCGCCTTCTCTTACGATCTCGCGCTCGAAGCATTTCTCGCCCGGACCGAAGCGGCAGGTAACCGGCCTTATCGAAAACAAATCATGAAATCAGCCAGTCATGCACAGAAACATCCCGGGCTACGGCGCAAACGAGAGTAGAAAAAGATGAAATATCCGGAGCCAAAACGGGACGGAAGCCCGGCCGCGGCCGCAATCGACACGGAACTCGTCGAGATCCTGGCGCAGCTCGTAACCCGTCTTGGGCTTTCCGAGATTGAAGTCGCGAAGGGCGATTTCAAAATCCGCGTCGCGCGGCAGCAGCTTTCGGCCGCTGTTATCCAGCCGCCCGTGACCCCGCCGCAGGCCGCCGCGACGGGCGCGCCGTCGGCTCCGGCCGACGGTCCGGGCACGGTAAAGTCGCCGATGGTCGGAACCGTTTACTTGCGTTCCTCGGCGGACGCCGCCCCGTTTGTCGAGGTCGGCGCGGAGGTGAAGACTGGCGACAAGGTTCTTCTTGTCGAGGCGATGAAAACCTTCAACGAGATCCTCGCTCCCCGCGCCGGCACGGTGACGGGCATTCTGGTCGAGGACGGTCAGCCGGTCGAGTATGGCCAACCGCTGCTCGTGATCGAATAAGGCCGCATAGCCGGTGGACTGACATGTTCGAAAAGATTCTTATCGCCAATCGCGGCGAAATCGCCTTACGGATTTTGCGCGCGGCCAAGGAGCTCGGCATCGCCACCGTTGCGGTTCATTCGACGGCCGACGCCCATGCGATGCACGTAAAACTCGCCGACGAATCGGTTTGCATCGGCCCGCCACCCGCGCGCGATTCCTATCTCAACGTCCCCGCGCTTCTCGGGGCTTGCGAAATCACCGGCGCCGAAGCCCTTCATCCAGGCTATGGTTTTCTCGCCGAGAACGCGAGGTTCGCGGAGATTCTCGCCGACCATCACATCGTTTTCATCGGCCCCAAGCCGGAGCACATCAGGCTCATGGGCGATAAGATCGCGGCCAGATCGACGGCGACCCGGCTCGGCATTCCCTGCGTGCCTGGCTCGCCCGGCGCGATCACCGGCGATAAGGAGGCGGCGGCCATCGCTCAGGCGCTTGGTTTTCCGGTCCTCGTAAAGGCGGCGGCGGGCGGCGGCGGACGCGGCATGAAAGTCGCCCGCACCGCGAACGATCTTCCGGTCGCGCTCGCAACGGCGCGGATCGAGGCCAAGGCAGTTTTCGGCGACGACTCGGTCTTTCTCGAAAAGCTTCTCGAAAAGCCTCGCCATATCGAAATCCAGGTTCTTGGCGACGGCCACGGCAAGGCTGTTCATCTCGGCGAACGCGATTGCTCGTTGCAGCGCCGGAATCAGAAAGTCTGGGAGGAAAGCCCCTCCCCCGCCCTCAACGCGTCGCAGCGCCTAGAAATCGGCGAAATTTGTGCAACCGCCGTACGTGAACTCGGTTATGCCAGCGTCGGCACCCTCGAGTTTCTCTACGAAAACGGCAAATTTTATTTCATCGAGATGAATACAAGGATTCAGGTCGAGCATCCGGTAACCGAAATGATCACCGGCGTCGATCTCGTCAACGAGCAGATAAGAATCGCCGCGGGTTCCCCCTTGA
>DASYNQ010000089.1:0-4053 GCA_036008425.1 Methylocella sp.
GAACGGGCGCTGGTAGATGCGGCCGTCCTCGGTGCGCGAGAACGGCACGCCCCAGTGCTCGAGTTCATACACGGCGGCCGGCGCATTGCGGCAGAGATATTCGATCGAATCCTGATCGCCGAGCCAATCCGACCCCTTGACGGTGTCGTACATGTGCCATTTCCAATTGTCCGGACCCATGTTGCCGAGCGACGCTGCGATACCGCCTTGCGCCGCGACGGTGTGAGAGCGGGTCGGAAATACCTTGGTGATGCAGGCCGTCCGCAGCCCTGCCTGCGAACAGCCAACGGTCGCCCGCAGTCCCGCGCCGCCGGCGCCGACGACGACAACGTCGAACGTATGGTCGGTGATTGGATAGGCGGCGCCGTTACGAGCCGGAGCGGCGTTGCCGTTGAATGCTGTGCCGGAGCTCATGCCATCGTCTTTCGAAATTTCCTCTTTCAACTTATGCGATAGTCGCGTGGGCGGCCCCTCAGGTAACGCTCAGTTTCAAGACCGCGTAAATGCAAGCCAAGCCGATGCAAGCCGAGAAAAAAAGATTGCCGATCAGCGCCCACTCCTTCAGCTGCGCGGCATGCACATAATCGTCGATAATCGACTGCATTCCGAGCTTCATGTGGAAGACTCCGGACAAGATGAAGAGAAGCATCAAAATCGCCGGAAGGGGGTGCCCGAGTTCGGCTCGCACCGCCGCGTAATCCTTGCCGAGAAGCGACAAGACGATTGCGACGAAAGCGATCGACAAGGGTACAAGCGCGACCGAGGTGATGCGCATGTTCCATGCGTCCGCGGTGCCGGATTTGGCGGAGCCGAGAAAGCGCACCCTGCTCATCACAGGGCGACCCGGCGCGGGACTTTTCGCCATGACTGCCTATTCCTCCCATGCCTTCCTGGCACTGTTTCGGATTTTGTAATCCGCCGGTTGGCGGCGTCGGCCAGGACGATTTTAACGAACCAGAAAAGCGATGGTCCAGACGGTCACCGTCAGGACGACGCCGCCGAATAAGGTGGCTCGTGCCAGCCATTCGCGCTGCGGATGGTCCAAACCATGACCCGTGTCCCAAATGGCGTGCCGTATGCCGCCGAGAAGGTGATGGAACAGGGCCCAGGTAAAACCGAATAGAATCAGTTTCCCGGCGATCGAATTCAAGCAATAGGTAGCCGCGTCGTAGGCGCCGCCGCCGGTGGACACGGCAATTAGAAACCACGCGAGCAACAAGGTGCCGAAATAGAGCGCGGCCCCGGTGATTCGATGCGCAATCGACATCATCATGGTCAGCATTGGGCGATAGATTTGCAGATGTGGTGACAGCGGCCGGCGTTTCTCGATGCCGCTCGCGCCGAACTCCGGCTCTGTCATGGAGCTTTCCCCCCTAAAAAATTCGATGCCCCTTCCCCTAATGCAATTGGCCCTCCAGGGCAACGCGTACATTCAACGCGTCCATGAGAAGACTTCAGAACCGCCCGAATTCGGACGCGCGATGGCGCATCGGCCTGGACGGCACCCTCGCTAAGCCGGATCGGCCTGTGCCGTAAGCCGAATTGTCCCGGCGCAGAAAACCTCCGCGCTTTTTCCTTATTGAGTCCCCTCGGTATAGGCTATCATGCCTTGATGCTTTCTGGCACAAATTTTGCCCGGCAAGAAAAATCGAAGCGCCGATGGCTTGAAAGACATGATCGCGCGAGGCCGCAAATTAATCGCGTTTGTGCATGGTGCCGGTTCGCTGGCGGGAGCCTGCTGGCTATTGCTTGCCTTCATGGGGTTTCCATCGGCCGCGTTGGCGGCGGCGGGCCGCGTCACCATCGTGTCGGACGGTGTCCCGCGCACCGCCATCCTCGTCCAGCACCGGCGCCTCAAGCAAGCGCGGCGGCCGGCCGTGATAATCCTGCGCGGCGGCAGGGAGAAGGGCGCGCGCCTGCGGCGGATATTCGGCCTTGAAGAAATGGCGCGGTCATCCGGCGCGGTCCTGATCTATCCGGAACCTCTAGCCGGGCGTTGGGGGGACGCGCCTGGACCCGAGGCGCGCCGCGATGCGGTCTTTATCCATGATCTGATTGCGAAGTTCGTCGCCCGTGGAATTGCCGACCGGAGCAAGGTCTTTCTCGTTGGCATAGGCACTGGCGGAATGATGGCTTTGCGGCTCGCCTGCGACGAAAAGAACGTCTTCGCGGGGATGGCGGTTCTCGGGGCTAGCCTGCCGTCCGATCTTGAAGCGTCCTGCAAACCGTCGCATCCGATTCCCCTCATGATGATTGCGGGCACCCCGGATACGTTGACTCCCTTTCCTGGCGGCAAGGCAAGTTTGCCGCATGGCAAGACGGAGCTCCTACCCATCGACGCGACGCTAGGTCTCTTCGGCAAGGCCGCCGGTTGCGCCGGGGGCATGACGACCACCATTTTCCCCGGCAAGGACCTTCACGATGGCTCGCGTGCCTACGTCGACAAGCTGAACAATTGCGAAGTACCGGTCGAAGCGGTCCGGATCGAAGCGGGCGGTCACGCGCTAGCTGGACTTTCGAGTGAAGGCGGACCCGGGCATGGCCTCGCCAAGGGCGATGCTAATAGCGCGAAGCTCGTTTGGGATTTTTTCCGTCCCCTCGGCGGCTGAGCCCGGGCACCCCTATCGCGCGCGAGAATCCTCGGTCCGGACGGCGGCTTGAGGACATTGGGGCGCGAAACGCCCTCGCGATGCGAACCGTTCACGAGGTCTCGAAGATGATGGGAAGTGTCTCTCCCGCCTCCTTCACAGGACGCTGCACGCGGCGCTGGAATATCCCGGCCGGATGGCCGTCTCGAAAAACCGGCTTGCCGATAAAGAAAGGCTCGCCGCGTCATCGCTCCGCCAAGGGGGGCCTAAACGCCGGCAAGGTTAGCCAACGTCGCTTGACAAATCTTGTACCCCTTTCATCGCAGCGAGTTTTGTGTATAAACACGCCGTGCACCGTAGTGCGCGGCATCCGCCTGAACCACGCTGGACGACATCCTGGCCGGGCCGCGCGGATGCAAATCTCCGCAGGCGGCCGCCGCAAACCAACCCTTGGCGGTACGGCCGGGGGTTCCTTTGGATCGGGCCGTTTTTGACTGGGTTGCTACTTTATCTACAGAGGTTATTCGATGTCGATTACAGCGGAGCGCAAACAGGCGCTGTTGAAAGATTATGCTTTGAAGCCGGGCGATACCGGCTCTCCCGAGGTCCAAGTTGCGATCTTGACCGAGCGGATCGTGAATCTGACCGAGCATTTCAAGACGCATGTGAAAGACAATCACTCGCGCCGTGGTCTGCTCAAGCTTGTGTCGCAACGCCGGCAGCTCCTCGACTACGTCAAGGCGAAGGACGAGCCGCGGTATAAGGCGCTGATCGAACGCCTTGGCATCCGGCGCTAGGGCATGTCCCTTGCCAACGGTTGCGCCCATCGGACCGGGAAACGAGCGTGGCGGGAGTGGCACAGTGGAGCGTCGCCGCGAACTGCTCCGTCTATCCTGCACTCGGCGCAGGTCCGTGGGCTTTCCATATCCGCGAACTTGCGGGGCCGGCAGGCAGTACGGCAAGCGGCCCTTAGAGGAATCCCCGAACAAGCCGATTCGGATGGTGCTGAATAAGATGATGCAATAAAACAACCAGGGCCACTCATCTTGAAGCGATCAAGGTCTTGGCAGCTTTTATAGCCAAGCGTTGCTCACGGTAAAAAGCTTGCTCAGGGACTCCGCGTCGAAAGAGGTATGATTGTAAGACCAAGCCTTTGATGGCTCAAATATCCGGCAATGCGGCGGCATGGGGCCGCCGCGCCAAACCATGGTGAAGACCAATGCTCATGGCAGGATCGCCAGACGCTGTCGCACAGCTTCTCGCCGTCTTGCTTTGGCCTTGGGCTTCGCCTTTACCCAAGAAAGACGCATGAATGTTTGAAATCCATCGTGAAGAACTCGATTGGGCCGGGCGCAAGCTCGTGCTCGAAACCGGCAAGATCGCCCGCCAAGCCGATGGCGCCGTCATAACGACGTATGGCGAAACCACGGTTCTTGCCACCGTCGTCGCGGCCAAGGCAGCCAAG
>DASYNQ010000090.1:0-1704 GCA_036008425.1 Methylocella sp.
CTCTATCCGGCGTTCGGCCTGACTTTATCGCCGATGTTCGCCGCGGCGGCGATGGCGCTCTCTTCGGTGAGCGTGATCGGCAATGCGCTGCGCCTGCGCTCGCTCAGGTTGTAGGCTTGCATGCGTTAAGACGGGACATCCGACGAGGACGATCGCAACGAGATACTAGTGTTGTGACTCTAACGCTTGTTTCGCGTGGGCGACCTTTTCGAGGATTTCGCCTGCAGATTTGGTCCAGATGAAGGGCTTGGGATGGGCGTTGTGAGTCTCCAGGTATTCCATGATGGCGCTCTTGAGCTCGGCGACGCTCTTGAAGGCGCCGCGACGGATTCGTTTGCGAGTGATCTCGGCAAAGAAGCGTTCGACCATGTTGAGCCAGGATGCCGAGGTCGGTGTGAAATGCAAATGAAAGCGGGGATGCGCCTTGAGCCAGCGCTTCACGGCCAGTGTCTTGTGAGTGGCATAGTTATCAACGACGAGATGGAGATCGAGCCCGGCAGGAGTCTGCTGGTCGACCAGCTTAAGAAAGCGCAGGAACTCGCTATGTCGATGGCGCGGCATGCAAGTCCCGATGACCTTGCCGTCCAGCATGTTGAGCGCCGCGAACAGAGTCGTTGTGCCATTTCGCTTGTAGTCGTGGGTCATCGTGCCGGCGCGGCCCTTCTTCATGGGCAAGCCGGGCTGGGTGCGGTCCAGCGCCTGGATTTGACTCTTCTCGTCGACGCAGAGGACCAGCGCCTTGTCGGGCGGATTGAGATAGAGCCCGACCACGTCCTCCACCTTGGCGGCGAAGTTCTTATCGCGCGAAACTTTGAACGTCTCGACCAAGTGCGGCTTGAGCCCGTGCGCATGCCATATCCGCTGAACGCTGCTGTAGGAGATGTCCGCCGCCGCCGCCATGCTTCGCAGGCTCCAATGGGTCGCATTCGACGGCTTCTCGTGCAGCGTCATGTGCACCACCTGCTTGATTTTCTCGGGCGTCAACGGCTTGACGCGCGACGGGCGGGTTGCGTCCTTGAGCAGTCCGGCCACGCCCTTCGCCAGATAGCGGCGCCGCCAGCGACGGACCGTGAGCAGGCTCCTGCCCACTGTCGCCGCGATTCCTTCCGCCGTCAGCCCGTCGCTCGCCAGAAGCACGATCCGCGCTCTCCAAACCACCTTCTGGGGCGTGTTCCGGTCCCGGACCAGCCGCTCCAATCGTTCATGATCGGCCGCGCCGACCGATATCCGCTCGATCTTTCTCATTGGCGCAGACTCGCAGGTTCGCGCCGATTTGTGAATCACCTGTCAGCAACGGAACACTAGGAGCGACAACGTTTCCGCGTCGCCGGAGCCGTCGCAATAGCGGGCGAGCGCCTGTCGATAAATATTATCCGCGCCGCCTGCGGCCTCGGAAAACAGAGTCATCGAGGAGCGAAACTTCAGGTCATCGGGATTGCCGAAGATTTCGGCGAGCGAACGCCCGTCCAGCGCAAGGACGGCCTGGGTCGCGCAGGCCAGACGCGGGCCGAGCAGCGGATGCGCGAGAAAGGCGCGCGCCTCCTGCAGCGACTGGATTCCATAGAACTCGGCGGTCGGCGATCTTCCGAGGCCTCGCATTTGCGGAAAGATGAACCACATCCAGTGCGTCCGCTTGCACCCGGCGCGCAGTTCGCCCAAGGCCGTCTCGAACGCCGACGTCTGGGCCTGCACGAATCGATCGAG
>DASYNQ010000091.1:0-4895 GCA_036008425.1 Methylocella sp.
AATCGTCTTCCCGATTGCGCGGGTAGCGGCTTCAAATAGCCTCGATGAAAGGCCGGCGCCCATTAAACCGGAAACCGACACCACGGCGACCTCAATCGCCGATCGTCCCGCCTCAAGCGAATATTTTTCGAGGTGCCCTCAGGTGTATTTGCAGCGGGGTTGTGCATGCTGGTAGCGCAGCCTTGCTTTGCTCAATCAAAGGCGTGCGTGAACCTTCTGGTCGGGGCCGGTTACGCGGCCTGGATGGCGGTAAACCTTGGCGACAGTTATTATTGGTCGTCTTCCTTCGCGATCGGGCAGACTGGATGTGTCACGCTCCCCGTGGCCGGAATGGTCAACGGCGCGCCATACAATGTGGTTGTTTCGGCAATCTTGGGCAGCAGCAAAGTGGTCTGCACACCAGCCCCGTCGCCCTATTCCTCAAGCGACACTAACGCCGTGGTATACAATGCATGGGGAACGACGTTTAATGTGACATGCCAGATGCCGGGCGGCGGGAATACGGGTGCCGCCGCAGCCGCGGCTATGACGCCATCGAAAGAGGGATTGGAAGCGCTCGAAAAATTGAAGAAAGAAGGGCCCAAACCAGCTCCACAATGATGAGTTGAAAGGAAATCTCAACTCAAAGCGGCTCGTTCTCGAGGCGGCGGGGGTGAACGCTGCGCCGCGTCAACGCAGGAGCAAATTCCGGCAATGTTCGGGGCGAGTTGCCGGCCAGGATGTTGAGTGACGGACGATGGCATGGGCCATAATTGGCCCTTGCCATATCGTGGCGAAGGCCTTTGGCTGGATCAGAGGAGCCAAGACTGCTTGCTCGCCCAGCCCCTCCGAGATGGGCTCAGGCGTGTAGAGGGTACGTGTAGAGGGTAAAGGTCACGTTGTAGATGGCGATGGCGCGTTCGAGGTTGCCGGCCCGCTCGCCCCGGATCCGCTCGCGACTCATCGGGCAATATCGTCGAATATCGGTCCCAATTCCGTCCTTGCCGAGGGTCAAAGCCAAACTTTGGAGCCGACGACTCACTATAGGAGGAATGTCATGATAGAAGCGCAAAGAATCTCCTGCAATAACAAAGCAGCGCTTACTATATCGTTCGTCGCGAAAGCTGATGGCTATATAACGCCTGCAACAAGTGCATTTTATGCAGGCCAAGAAGAAGTTATTAATTTGGCAAATTACCCGTTTCCGGAAGGCGACGAATTCTGGCCTGTTGTATCCATAGGGGTGGGCGACACAAAACGGCCAAGTCAGTCAATCACCTTCAAAATGAACGCACGGACAGCGTTCTATGACGTCACAGGCTTGCTGGGATTCTGGGATGTTGCTTTCAGCAGGCTTGGCGATCCGAGCCCCCCGCTGGTGCCAGGTTTTCCAGCGAACGTCCCGCTCAATGTACTTCCCTACACTAACTGGGATGGCCAGATTAGCTGGCCTGGGGTCATAACATGCGCCCCGCAATCATCGGCCGACGTCGTCACCGTTTGCAATTGGGCAAAAGACAACGGCTACCAAGTGCGGCCACGAGGTGTCATGCATGGATGGTCACCCCTGACGGTGGCAACGAAAACCGACCCAAAAGCGAAGATCATACTTGTTGATCTGACCAAGGCACTCTGGCACGCGAGCTTTCTTGCTCCCTCGGATGGACTGCCCAGCAGAGTCAAAGTCCAAACGGGAAAGACGATGCTAGACCTCCTGAAATATCTTGAGGGACTAGCGGGTGGAGGTGGTTCCGCGCCAGGCTACGGTTTTCCGCATGTCCCCGCACCCGGAAACCTGACGGTTGGGGGCGTGCTGGCTATCGACGCTCACGGCACGGCTGTACCTACTCTCCCCAACGATAATTTCCAGGCCAGCTACGGGTCGATGAGCAACCAGATCCTCGAGTTCACTGCGGTGGTCACCGATCCGAACTCCGCGACTCCCGGCAAGTATAGCCTGCGAACCTTCAAAAGGGGGGAGAGTGACGCCAAGGCGTTCCTTACCCACGTGGGGCGCGCGCTTCTGGTCGAGGCCACCTTGCAGGTGATTCCCAATTACAACTTGCGCTGCCAGAGCTTCACGAACTTTTCCGATACGACAGTGTTCGCGAAACCGACTTCGGCAGCGGCCATCCCGAAAGACAGTTTTGCGGACTACTTGAACCGCTGCGGTCGAGTCGAAGTGATCTGGTTCCGCACCGGCACCAATCCATGGCTCCACGTTTGGAGCGTCGCGCCGAGCAAGCCGGATGGTTCCACAGAGGTCCACACGCCGTACAATTATCCGTTTGCGGATTACGTCCCCGAAATCCTGCAAAACTTCCTTAAACTGATATTGAATTGTGTACCGGGGCAAATACTACCATGCCCCACCCCCCTGTTCGGTGAGACGGCGGCTCTCGTGACCGCCAATGGACTGGACGGAAATAATGCCATCGGCCAACCGGCCTTCCCTCCGTCTCGCGACATTTGGGGGCCGTCGAAGAACACCCTGCTCTACATCCAGGACACGACTCTCCAGGTCGCGGCCAATGGATACGCCATTCAGATGAAAAAGGCCGATGTGCAGCAGGCGGTCTTCGATTTTACGAGCAAGTTCACCTCCTTGCTTGCGAGCTACGAAAATCAGGGCAAATTTCCGGTTAATTCGGCGGTGGAAATTCGCGTAACCAGTCTTGACGACCCGGCGCACGTCGCCATCGGCTCAGGCATCAAAGCGGAAAGTCCGGTCGTCTCCGCCCTCAGCTATGACGATCTGGCGAAAAAGAATTGTTGGGACGTGGCGTTGTGGGTCGATGTCCTCACGATTCCCGGAACCAATTTTTCTACCGAGTTTTACGCGGACCTGGAAGCGTGGGTCCTGGAGAGATTCAAAGGAACCGCTGCACGCACCATGCCCGAATGGTCGAAAGGCTGGGGCTATGCTGCCGGTCAAGGAGCCTGGACCAATCCGAAGTTCTTTAAGCATATCCGCGAAGCGTTCACCGAGAACAACTGGAAATTCGAGGTTGATACCTTGAAGAAATACGACAAGTCCAATCTCTTCGCGAATCCGCTCCTGGAACAGTTGTTTACGACATAAGTGCCGCGTTGCACTTGTATGGCAAGGGCCCCGATCGGGGCTCTTGCGGTATTGGCGCGCTTCAGAGTTTAACAAATAGAGACAATGAGCGTGCCACTTGGAGCGTTCATGGTCTAAAGGACGCCATGCCGCAAGATCGCCAGGGCAACGCGATGGCGGGGCGTGCGAATCTTTTGGCGCGGCGCGGCGAATCCGCGCTTTTCCAAGCCGGCGAGAATGGCACGGTAGACATCGGCCATGATCCTTGGCGCGCGGACGCTTGCGCGGGGGCACCGAGCCATGATCCGGCTCGCCTCGCCGAAATGGTCCTTTGCCCGGGCGATGACCGGCGCACAGGCCCGGTCCAGCGCCGGATTGGCGAGAACCTCTCGCGGCTCTGCCTCGCCGATGCCCGCCGCGCGGAGATCTTCGCGTGGCAGGTAGAGCCGGCCGAGGGCCGCGTCTTCGTCGAGATCGCGCAAAATGTTGGTGAGCTGGAGCGCGCGGCCAAGATGATGCGCGAGGCCTTGGCCTTCCGCTTGCGGCATCCCGAAAGCCCGCGCGGAAAGGCGTCCGACCGCGCTCGCCACGCGCTCGCAATAAAGATCGAGCGTGGCCAAATCGGGCGCGCTTATGTCGGTGTCGACATCCATCTCCATGCCATCGATCACGGCGTAAAAATCCTCCCGCCGCAGGCCAAAAGCATGGATTGCCATGGCGAGACCTGGCAGCCTTGCGCGCGCGCAGGCTGGGGCGCTGCCGCCGGCATAAAGCGTGCCGATATCGCGCCGCCACTTGGCGAGCGCTTGCCTGCGGGCGTGGCGTGGCCCCGCTTCGTCCGCGATGTCGTCCACGGCACGGCAGAAGGAATAGATTTCAAACATCGCCTCGCGGCGCGGGCGGGGTAGAATAAGCATGGCCGCATTGAAGGTACTGCCGTGCGCACTGTTGGACGCATCGGCTGCTTCCGCGGCCCGGGCCACGCCTCTCATGCGCCACCGATCGGCGTCGCCGCGATCCGTCGCGGCCAGGAGAATGCCCGCAGCCCATCGGCAACGCCGATGCTCGACCAGGCGAGAGCGCCGGACTTCGTCAAATGCACCGGTTCGCTCAACGGATCGCGTTCGAGCAGCAGGGCATTGAGCTTGCCGGCGAGGCGCGCGATCACGGCGGTCTCCAGGCATAGGCGGAAGTCGCGGACCTGGGCCGGAAGGCGGCGCCCCAACTCGACCAGCGGCGCGGTCCGCCGGGCCACGCCTTGCAAAACCGCGCGCAGCTCCGGCGAGGCCTTTGCGGCGGCGAGCGCGTCCGGCCGAAGGCCTTGCGCGGCGAACGCATCTTGCGGAACATAGACGCGATCGAGGTTGCGATAGTCGGCGCCGCAGTCTTGCAAATGATTGATAATCTGAAGCGCCGTGCAAAGCGCGTCCGATGCGGGCCAAGTGGATTCGCTCTCGCCATGCACATCGAGAACGAAGCGTCCGACCGGCGCCGCCGAATAGGCGCAATAGTCCATCAATTCGGACCAATCCGCGTAGCGATGTTTGACGGCATCCATCCGGAAGGCGCGCAGTAGATCGAGCGCATGACGCGGCGAGAGCTTTCGCCCGGCGAGAGCCGCGCGCAGCGGCAGCGCGGCTTCGACCGCCTCGCTTCGCCCGGTCAATGTTGCCTCGAAAAGGTCGAGCCCGGCAAGCTTGGCGTCCGGCGCAAGCGAAGGACTGTCGGCGACGTCGTCGGCGCCGCGGGCGAAACGGTAATAGGCAAGAATTGTGGCGCGATGTTTTGGCGCGATGAGCACGGAGGCGACGGGAAAATTTTATTGCCCGTGCGTTTTCGAAGGTTTTACCGGCAA
>DASYNQ010000092.1:0-1644 GCA_036008425.1 Methylocella sp.
CCTACGCAGTCGCTGGAGGGCGCAATAGCCAAGCTCCGCTCGCTGCGCGGGATCGGCGAATGGACAGCGCAATACATTGCCATGCGCGTGTTGCGTGAGCCGGATGCCTTTCCCGCCGCCGATATCGGTCTTATGCGAGCTTTGACACCTCCGGGCGGCGCGCGGCCCGCGGCTAGCGAAGTCCTTGCTAGAGCGGAGGCCTGGCGACCGTGGCGAGCCTATGCGGCTCAACACCTCTGGACAGGCGATGCGGAGGCAGTGAGAGCGAGCGCCCGCACCAACTCAAAGGACAATCTCGATGCCCAACCCGATGCCGCCTCAAACGTTCTTTATCGACCGGGCCGAAAGCCCGGTCGGGACGATGCTCCTCATCCATGATCCCGAAGAGCGTGTACGAGCTCTCGACTTTCATGACTTCGAAGGCCGGATGCGGCGGCTCCTCAGGCGGCATTACGGTGAGGATGGAAATGATTTTGTCGTAAAGAGCCGCGAGACGCCGGCGGCAATTCGGCGCGCACTTGCCGGCTATTTCGCGGGCGATCTAACCGCGATCGATGCGATTCCGGTCGCGACGGCTGGCACTTCCTTTCAGCGCGAGGTCTGGGCGGCGCTTCGCGGAATTGGGCCGGGGACGACGTTAAGTTATGGCGCGTTAGCGCGAAAGCTGGGACGCCCGAACTCCGCTCGCGCCGTCGGCCTCGCCAACGGCGCCAACCCGATCGCCATCGTGGTTCCTTGCCACCGGGTCATCGGCGCGGATGCAAGCCTTACCGGCTATGGCGGCGGCGTCGACCGCAAACGGTGGCTGCTCGCTCATGAAGGCGCTGCCTTCGAGGACCTAGCGGTAGGGCGCGTCTCAAACGCAGCCTGATCTACCAGCTCGCGAAGCCTGCCGTGTCAGACCAACTGGATCAGCTGATGGCAATCCCCTCCGGGCCGGGTCAATTCGTTGTCGGTGCGAGCTGCGCGATCGCGGCAGTTACCATTGCGGCGGGTTGGCTGGTCATGATGCGTCTTGGTGTTACGACGCGCTTATCCGCCCCCGACTTGACAGCCTTGCGTTTCCCGATTGGCAAAGCCGCCCTTTCTGCGGATGACGATGTCCGGAAGCGGCCAGCTTAATGCCGCGCCCTCGAACACACTGCGTCATCACGAACGAGGACGCTCCTCATGACCGATATGATCCTGCACCACTACGAAACCTCTCCCTATGCGGAGAAGGTCCGGCTTGGCCTCGGACTCAAGGGCCTGGCCTGGGCATCGGTCGAAATTCCGGTCATCATGCCCAAACCCGACCTAACGGCCCTAACAGGAGGCTACCGCAAGACACCCGTGCTGCAGATCGGCGCCGACCTCTATTGCGACAGCCAATTGATCATGCGCGAGCTTGAGCGCCGACACCCCAGCCCGAGCTTTTATCCAGCCGGCCGCGGCGCGGCCGATGCGCTCGCCTGGTGGGCGGAGAAGACAATGTTCAGCCCTGCCGTAAGCATTGTCTTCGCCAAGAGGCCCGACACGTTGCCTGAGGGGTTTCTCGAAGACCGGGCCAAGTTCTCCGGCCGGAATATCGATCCCGTTGCAATGATGGCGGCAGTGCCGAACCTGCTCGACCAGCTGCGCGCGCATTTCGATTGGCTGGACCAG
>DASYNQ010000093.1:0-2364 GCA_036008425.1 Methylocella sp.
ATAGATGATTGCGTCGTTGGTGCGTCCCATGGCTTGAATGAAGTCGGGATGCGGCGGCGAAAGCGGCGCCGAAGCCAAGCCGTCGACGATGCGCGACAGCGGAAATTTGAGTTCATGCGCCTTATGCAGCGCGACTTCCAGGACGCGCGCGACGACCTGAACGGTGCCCGCGAGACTTTGTGTGGGCGCAAAAATGAAGGTGACATTTTCACGCGGGACGCCGCAATCACGCGCGACTTTTTCGGCGATTTCGCGTGGTGGCGACCGGCCGGACTCAAGAACGAGAGTCGCGCGGGTCGCGTGATCCCGGTACACCAATTCCGAAAACAAAGGCTCCTTGCACGCGAGCGCCCGGCCCGGACCGGAGCCGAGCGCGAAAAATGCCGATTTCCCCTCGCCATGCGAAAGCGCCCAGCCTGCATATTGGCTGGCAAGACAGGCGATCACCGGATCGGCGCTGCGAACGCACAGCTCGAAGGGCCATTTCGAATTGGTGCCGGTCGGCGCGATCGCGACGGTTCCCATCCCGCCAAGGCAAATTTCGGCGGTCGCTAGGCCTGCTTCAATTCCGCCCAGCGCATTTTGGCCTGCGTCGATAATTGTTTCGCCCGCTTCGCCCTTGGAAACCGAGACCCGCAAGCGGGCCGCGCTCGCGATCATGCGGTCCACCATTTGTCCGGTCAGGGTGTTGATACTGAAATCGCTCTTGCTCAAGGCGCGGTTCCCCTTCCTAGGTTGTCGTTCTTATTTTGAATATGTTCAAGACTGCCGAGAAGCAAATTGGTCCGCGCCTCGACGAGTGCGCGTGCGCGCCGGGGCTTTGCCGCGCGGGCCTTTATCGTGCACAAAGGATCGTGCGGCCGCAACGTGCTCCGCGCTTTCTGCCGGTCCGAAGCCCAATATGGCCAGTCGAATTCCGGCATGGAGGAGATTTCGCGCCTCGCGTAGGCTGTTCCCGCGGCTGCGGCGCCAGCGAATTCGAGCGGGCGCCGCGGCAGGCGGCCGCGGCAGGAATCCATATGGGCCCGGAAAAGCGTCCCGTCGCGATCTTCGAAAATGTCGAGGGTCGCGCCCGGCCGTGGATTGACTTCGATAAGCGTGTATTCGCTGCCTTCGACAAGAAAATCGATGCTGTTGAGACCGCGGAGCCCGCACACCGCCGTTATGGCGCTCGCCGCTCGCCGTAGCCGGGTTTCCAGCCCGGGCGATAGACCGGCCGGGCGAAGGCTGCCGCCGAAACGAAAGGGTTCACCCGGCGCCGGCGCCGCCCATTGACGGCTCAGCCCGATGACCCGCACTTTGGCTCCATCGCCAAGAAACAGGATCGAAACAGGCTCGCCCGCGGCGATGCGCTGGAAGTAATTTTTCTCGCCTTCCGCGCGAAACGCCCCGGCCGGCGCAACATGGCTTCCGCCCGATCCGCCGGCGCTTTTCACGAGCCAATGGCGGCGGTCACTTGGCATGCGCGCGCTGATCTTAGGATGCGGAATGTTCAGGGCGGCGCAAAGCTCCGCTAATCGAACCGGATCCTTCACGCTTCGTACCACTGCCGGCGGGTTGCCGAAGAGCGTCCAGCGCCGCGCGACAAGTTCCAGGAGTTCGGCGCGATCCTCGAACCCAGCGCCATAGACGAAGCCGCACGGCGTCGCCTCCTTGGCAAGCTCGTCAAGCGCACCAATCAGGCTCTCGCCTTCAAATCCGGTGTCAAAGCCGCCCTCGATCAGCCGGTTGGCGGCGCACAAGCCGCGCGTGTCCGAATCGTCGAAAAAATCGGCGAGGAGCGGCCTGTATCTGGCCCGTCGCGCGGCTGCCGCCAACGCCCGCCCCGAAGACGCCGCGATCAGAATCGCGGCGTCAGGTTCAGGCGATCTCACGCGCGAGAACGAAGGCATCGCGAAAATCGAGGCTGATCGCTCTGGACGAAGCCGCCATGCGCTGGAACAATCCGGATTCGGTTTTATATTTCACATTGCCGATGGCAAGCGGCCCGATCCCGAGACTGCCGCCCGCCAGTTCGACTCCGTTCGCCATGAGATCGAGGCCTTCGATGCCCACCGGCGGGACGGCGTTGACGTCGGCCGCCACGAGCAAGGATTTGGCCGCCGCGAGCATCGTTGCCGAGAGAAGTTGCACTCCCGCCGCTGCCGCGCAAAGTGCAACTTCCTTACCGGCCAGCGCCGCGGAAATCTCCTCCGGCGTTTTTGCTTGGACGGCGTGGACATCAAAGCCAAATCTCTGCTTGATCTCGTCCGCCTTGGCTTTCACACGGCTCAACTCGCGTCCGGCGAGCGTCACGTCGGAGCCCTCCGACGCGGCGATAACGCCGGATGTGTAGCCGACCGGGCCGGTCGCTCCGAAGACTAG
>DASYNQ010000094.1:0-2669 GCA_036008425.1 Methylocella sp.
AATCGTCTTCCCGATTGCGCGGGTAGCGGCTTCAAATAGCCTCGATGAAAGGCCGGCGCCCATTAAACCGGAAACCGACACCACGGCGACCTCAATCGCCGATCGTCCCGCCTCAAGCGAATATTTTTCGAGGTGCCCATCCATCATAAGTGAAGGTTTCAGTTCGCCGTTTGGACAGTTTTCCGTCGATGTAGATTTCCTCTACTCCATGTCCAAAGGCTCCCCCGTTGACTTGATGCGAATTATAGGTGCTGTCCATCCACGCGAGCGCTTCAGAAAGAGATGGCTCCGCATCGCGCGCGGATGATGCGAACGATAAAAAACTTGCGACTGTGGAGGCCAATACAACTTTGAAAATCATGCGCATGATATGTGTTTGCCGCGCCGCGCGTAGGCCGTCAACCAGAAATTAACATCTAGTGACGCCGCTGACTCCGAGCGGCCGTATCAAAGTCGGATAAGCCCCTTTCTGATAAGTTGCCCCATCCTGCGAAAGTTTTGATTTTGGACAATTGAACGTCGAGGTGCCACCCACAATCTTAAATCGTAGGCATACGCCAAGGATGGCGTTCAACATCGCCGTGAGTTTTGGGGGTAAAGCTGTAAGGGAATTGTTGCTGATGCTCGATCAACACATCCCAAACGTCGTCCGGTATCATCATCGGCACATGGAACATATCGACGAGCTGGTTGCGCTGCGCGGCTACGCAAATGATGCCACGCGAGATCAGCGTCGCGGCATATCCACCGTCACTCGCAGCCGTAAACATCTTTTGATTTTTGGCCAACAGATAGCCGATGATAGTCCGCTCTCGTTCCGTCAAATGCGGGAGGTAATCTCGGACAGCACGCTTTGCTCTGCGCCTGTTGATCCAATGTAGCAACCACGTTTGCATAGGGAAAAATTTCAACGTGGCACTGATGGCGCTCGCAACAGCTAGAAAGCCGCAAATCAGAAATACGATCACGGCGAGCAGGATCATCCAAGCATCAAGGGGAGGGAGCCACCCCCTATGGGCAATCAGCAAAAAGAGGCCGCACGCGGCGGCGACAGCCGCCGTCTGCCAGCCGCTTGCCTTGAGAATTTCTAGCCATCTTGGGTCAGGTGCCATAAGGGAGCCAGCAAACTGCTTTCAGAGACGGAAGTCCTATTCCTTGCGCGCCCGCGCGCCGTTGTCAAAGTCGCATAAAGGCCAACTATGAAACCTGATGCGTAGCCGCGATCGCACACACGCGACGCTCGGAACTTGCTTGAAATTTCCTGCCTCGCGGGGTCCAGGCCCCGTCCTCGCTGATCGTATCTTAATCTGGGGATTGTGCACATCTGGTGCCGCTCGCGCCTGAGCTTATCAGCCGCCGAACAGCGTATCGAAAAAGTTTTGCTGCCGGGACTGGGCGCCCCGCCTTTGTCCGTAGGCCCCGGGGTTCGGAATATCCGCCGGAGGCACGGGCGCATCGGCCCGGGCTGGCGCCGGGGAGAGTGCTTGCGCGTCGCCCGCGCCCATCGGCAAGTCCGGTGGCGGAAGTGGCGGCGGATTTTGCCGTGCTTCGCCTCCGGATGGCCCGCCGAACAAGCCAGGCGGCGAGGGCCAGCCATTGTTTTCCGCCATCGGCGCACCACCAGAGCTATAGTCGTGCCAAATCCCGCCGGGGAGCGGTTGCGGCGGCACGCCTTGATGCGCGGCGCGCATAAAACGCGACCAGATTTCCACCGGAAGATTGCCGCCGGACGCTTTTTTCGTCGGCGAATTATCGTCGTTGCCGAGCCAGACACCGGCGATGAGATGGCTGGTGTAGCCGATGAACCACGCATCGCGCCAATCCTGGCTCGTGCCGGTTTTCCCGGCCGCCTGCCAGCCCGGCACCGAAGCCTTGCGCGCCGTGCCCGTTAAGAGGGTTTCCTGCATCATGGAATTCATCATCGCCACTTGATTTGGATCGATGACCCGGCCGTTGCTGGCGCCCTTGCGCTGGTAGAGGAGCTTGCCGGAGGCGGTTTTTACTTTCGCGATTATCTGCGGCTGGACGCCAATGCCGCCATTGGCGAAGGGCACGTAGGCGGTCGCGATCTCGAGCGGGGTAACCTCGGACGTGCCGAGCGCGATCGACGGGTTGGCGGAAAGATCGGATGCGATCCCAAGACGATGCGCGACCCTGACGATAGCCTTGGAACCAACCTCCAGGCCGAGGCGCACCGCCACGGTATTCAAGGACAGCGACAGCGCCTTGGTGAGCGTGACCGGACCAAAGTATTCGCGCGCGTAATTTTCCGGCTGCCAGCCTTTCACATTGATGGACGCGTCTTCGCGCACCGAATCCGGGGTCAGGCCGGCTTCGAGCGCGGCAAGATAAACAAAAGGTTTGAAAGCCGACCCAGGCTGGCGTTTGGCCGAAGCCGCGCGGTCGAACTGGCTATCGGCGTAATCGCGGCCGCCGACCAACGCCTTGATCGCGCCATCTGGGGCGAGCGTGACGAGGGCGCCCTGGCCGACGTTAAAGGCCACGCCCTTGCGATCAAGCTCCTCGGTGAGCGCCTTTTCCGCCGCCGCCTGCAACGAGACGCTGAGCGTCGTCGAGACGGCGATATCTTCATTGATTGCGCCGATCGTATCGTCGAGCGTGTCCATCACGAAATCGGCGGCGTAATTGACCGAGCTCGCGTTTCGATC
>DASYNQ010000095.1:0-4489 GCA_036008425.1 Methylocella sp.
GTCCGCCTCGGTTTTCGCGGTTTTCGGATAGACGCGGAAAAGTTCGGCCGGATCGATCTGATAGCCGTCCGAATTTTTTTCCCGATAGGATAACTTGCCGGAAGACAAGGCTTTCGAGATGGTGGATTTGGCGACGCCCGCTTCCTTGGCGGCCTTTCCGAGCGAGAGATACATGTGGTTTCCAATCGTTCGCGTGAGTGTTTTGAAACCTATTTCGCAAAACACTTAAGGAAAACTTAAGCGCGAATCGAAAAATGCGGCCGCCGTGTTAGATTTGCGGCAGGGGTTTGGGACAGGGCAGGGGATATGGGCTGACGATGAGCGATGATCCGGACAAGCCGGAGAGCGGGGTAAAGACAGCGAAGCCGCTAAAAATAAAGGCCGAGGACAATCCCTGGTATCTTCTGGCGACGCTCTATGGCGTGCCGAGACGCGGGGATGACGAGGTGCAAGCGAAGAATAGAGTGGCGTGGAACCGTTACTTCGCCGCAAAGCTTGAAGAGGAGACACGAACAAAGCTTATCGAAGAAAAGAGGCATTCCGCGGAAGAGCTGACGCCTTTCTCGCCGGAGCAATTGGAGGACGTTAGAAGAACTTTCGCGAAGCGTTGCAAGGCGTCAGGGCAGATACTTGCGCTTCCGGCTAGCGACGCCGATATCGATTTTAGCTATGTCGATTTTGAACAAGGTGCTGTCTTTGGGGGATATCTCGTCAGAAACTGCTTTTTCCTGAACGCGACTTTCTCCGGCGCGGCTGTATTTGCCAGGACGACGTTCTCCGAGGCAGCCCACTTTGACGGCGCGGCCTTCTCCAGCTGGGCCTCCTTTGGCGGCGCGGCCTTCTCCGGCGGGGCCTCCGTTGACGGCGCGGCCTTCTCCGAGGGAGCCCTCTTTGACGGCGCGGCCTTCTCCAGCTGGTGGGCCTCCTTTTCCTTTGGCGGCGCGGTTGTCTCCGGCTGGGCCTCCTTTGACGGCGCGACGTTCTCCGGCAAGGCCTCCTTTGACGGCGCGGCCTTCTCCGGCGGGGCCTCCTTTGGCGGCGCGGCTTTTGATCAAGAAAGCAGCTTCGTCAACGCGGAGATGAAAGGGGAAACCTTCTTTGAGGATGCCGTGTTTAAAACCGAACCTCCACGGTTTTTTGGCGCCAAGCTTCACCAAGGCACCGTGTGGCGTGGAATCACGTGGCCGCCGAAGCCCAAGAACAAGGATAAGGCCGGAACATTCATCGACGCTTACGCTTGTCTCAAGCTCGAAATGGACCGGCTTAAAAAGCACGAGGACGAACTCAATTTCTTCGCCCTTGAATTGCAATCTCGCCGCATCGAGCAAGGTCCTGTGTGGGGCTTTCCGTTCGCGATTTACGGGGTTCTGTCCGACTACGGTCGCAGCTACCTCCGGCCGCTCGGCGCGCTTATTGTGGTCGCGGCTATCGGCGCGGCGGCCTTCTGGTATTTCGATGCGCGCACCTATGGGGAAGCCCTGGGCCTCAGCGCCGCGAACACCCTCAACGTCTTCGGCTTCCGCAGGGATTTCGGTTTGGCAATTGATACTCCGCTCGCTTGGCTCATAGTATTTTCCGCCCTTCAAACCATCCTCGGCGTCATTCTCCTCTTCCTCTTCGGCCTCGGCGTTCGCAACAAATTCCGCATGAAATAAGCCGCGCGCGGATCTGGCTTGAGCGCAGTGATCGCGCGCTGCGATGGCCTCCACTCAGCCCGGCAGCGTGGTTTCGAGTTCGAGTGTCCGCGCCTTCGCGGAATAATGCGAGGCATTGCTCCTGCCCGCGCAAGCTTCACGCGCGAACGTGATGAGATGATGCGCGCAAAGGCCGACGCTCAAGACCGGCTCGATCTGACCGCGGACCAGGCGGCGCAGGGTGAATTTCCAGAATGTGCGCCGGTAGTCGCCGCGAACCCCGACGATCCAAAGAATCCGGGCAAGGATCGTGAGACCCTTGGCAATGTTGCGCGCCGACAAACGCTGACGGCTTTTCGGCCGCTTCAAGCGATTGGGCCTTGTCGCGCGCATCTGGTGTTCGTAACGCGCGAACAAAATGTCCGGCCGGTAGGCCTTGGCCATGCAGGTCCGCCACATGGCAAGCACGTCGTCGTAAGGCAGCTTGAAATCGACATTCGACTCGCGCTCCAGATCCTCGTCGCGGAGCAGCCGGTTTTCTTGTTGCAACCGCTCCCACAGCGGCGTCCCCGGCAATGCCTGCAACAGATTGATCGTCGCCATGGGAATCTTGGATTGCTCCAGAAAATCGAGGATCCGCGCGCCTGAATCCTTGGTATCGGTGTCGAGGCCGAGAATGATTCCCGAAACAACCTCCATCCCGTGCCGGTTGATGGCCCTCACGGCGTCGAGGATCGGCACCATCAAGTTATGCGCCTTGTCGATGGCTTTCAGGGCCTCGGGTTCGGGCGTCTCGATCCCGCAGAAAATCGTGTCGAACGCGGCCTCGCGCATCAAAGCCAGGATTGCCGGCGAACGGGCAATGTTGAGAGTCGCCTCGCACGAGAGGCTGACGGCATAGCCATTGCGCTTTTGCCATTCAATCAGATGAGGCAAAAGGTCCCGAAGAGCGCGCCGGTTGGCGATAAAATTGTCATCGACGAAATAGATCGAGCCATTAACGCCGCAGGCCAAAAGCTTATCGAGTTCCGCAACGACCTGAGCCGGCGTCTTTAGGCGCGGAACCCGGCCATAGAGGCCCGGAATGTCGCAGAATTCGCACGTATAGGGACAGCCGCTCGAAAACTGAACGCTGCCGAGAAAATAGCGCCCGATCTCGGCGAGCTCATAGGCGGGCGCCGGGAATTCGCAAAGGTCGCGGCGGGACTTGGTTGTCAGCACGATCTGTTCATGCGGGCGCGAAACGTCGCGCGCGAGGGCTGCGATCAATGCGACGGTCGCATCGCCGAGTTCGCCGACATGGAGATAGTCGAACCCTGGATAGAGCTCGGGACACGCCGACACCGAAGGGCCACCGAGAACCGCGACCTTGCCGAAGGCGTGCGCCCTTTGGCATATATCCTCCATCCGGCGGCGCTGGATGTGCATTCCGCTGACGAAGACCGCGTCGGCCCAGGCGAAGTCATCGGCACTCGCGGGGTGCATGTTTTCGTCGACAAAGCGGACTTTCCAGGTCTTGGGAAGCACCGCCGCGACCACCAGCAGACCTTGCGGTGGCATGAACGCGCGTACTCCATCGGTCAACGGATAGGCGTATTCAAAGGTGCCGAACGAAGGAACGTAGCGCGGAAACACGCAGAGAATGTTCCGCGCGCTTCCTTGTTGCGCACGGATGTCGCGGCGGTCCCTATTCTCGACGTTTTGAGACATGCCTCGCATCCAGAAGCCCCATCCGCGAACGGCTGGCTTGACCGCGAGTTAATTGGCGGCAGCGTTCTTGCGCAAGGTACCGGCTCCGGGGAAGATGTAAAGCAGTCCTCGCGGGGCGGGCCGCGGCCCGGTAACGGTCCTCGCGCTTAGCTCGCCTTACACGGCCGGCGTGGAAGATCGGGTTTTTGTCGCAGGACCGCGCCAAGCCGGCGAAGTATTTTGCGCCCGCGAACACCGCCAGGAGATACGAGGGCGGAACTTCGCCAAGCCGACAAAACCGCGCTGCCACGTATGGAAAAATCCTTGGAATAGTACGAGAAAACAATGGCTTCTGCTTTCACGCCGTATTCGGCGCCAACCTCTTCCATCGCCATCCTCCGGACTCGGGAGACGAGCGCTTTACCTGGAGCGCGCGTCTTCGCCCGGCTGCCCCACGGCATCGGGCCGGCACTTTTCCTCGCGTATAAGGTTGTGCTAGAGTAGTTGCGTCTAGCTTTTTCGGCTTCTTGCCATTTCAGATCACGCCCATGTACAGCACCGTCACTCACGACATCCAGATCACTGTTCTTCCAGAATTCGTGCCTGAGCGTTCCGACGCCGACGAGGCCTCGTTTTGGTGGGCCTACACCGTTGAAATCGCCAACCGAGGCCATATGACCGTGCAGCTGACCGCCCGCCATTGGAAGATCACCGATGGCAACGGCAAGCTCGAGGAAGTGAAAGGCGCGGGCGTCGTCGGCGAACAGCCGGTTTTGAAGCCTGGCGAAACCTTTCGCTACACGTCGGGAACCACTATGACGACGCCTTCCGGCATCATGACAGGGAGCTATCGGATGGTGAACGAGAAGGGCGATGTTTTCGAGGCGGAAATTCCCGTCTTCTCGCTCGATTCTCCTTACGCGCGGCGCGTTCTCAACTGACCCGCCGCCTCATTTACGCGCGCGGCCTGGCCGTCTAGGATTGGTGAAGCCGCCGGTCATGCCGCAAGCGAGCCACATACCGGACGGAAGGCTTGACGCAACGCTCGCCATGCTTGAACGTCTGATCGGTTTCGCTACGGAAAGCGCGAAATCCAACCTCGGCCTCGTCGCCTTTGTCGAGGATTACCTCAAATCCCTCGGCGTAGCCTATGTGAAAATCCCCAA
>DASYNQ010000096.1:0-4392 GCA_036008425.1 Methylocella sp.
TGCGCATGCGCGCCTTGCGCTTCTGCCATCCAATGCCACCCAATCTGTCGAGTTCGACTTCTGTCTCCTCCGAGCCATAGCGCGACAAAAGCTCGAGATTTTCGACGGGCAGAAACAGCTTGGCGCCCTCGGCATAATGCAATTCGAGGCAATCATGCGGCGCGCCGGCGGCTTCGATCGCCTTCAGACCGGCGAAACGCGCGATTCCATGATCGACATGGACGACAATGTCGCCCGCCGTAAGCGTACCCGCTTCGGTCAAAAAATCCTGGGCGCGGCGCGGCTTGCGGCGGCCACCGAGCAGCCGGTCGCCCAAGATATCCTGTTCGCCGATCAGCGCGAGATCGGCCGCCTCGAAACCTTGCTCGATGCCAATGACCGCCAGGGCCAATGTGGCTGGCGAAAGCGCGAGGGCTTGCGCAAGCGAGGACACCGGCGCCGCGCTGGCAAAGCCGTGGTCGGCGAGGACATGGGCGAGCCGCTCGCGCGAGCCGTACGTCCAGGCGGCGAGGACGACCCGCTTGCCGCCTGCTTGCAGTGCACGCGCATGGCCGACGGCGGCGCTGAAGACATTGGCGTTTGGATCGGCGCGCTCAGCGGCGAACGTGCGGCCGGGTCTTGAGCCGCAATCGACGACAAGACCGTTGCCGGTTTCCGGCTCCGCGAAGTGCGACACAGATACGACGCTTGCCGCGCCGACGCGCTCGCGCCACTCGGGCACTGCGAGATAGAGCGCGCTGGGCGGCAGCGGCTTATAGGTCGAATGACCGGGATCGGCGTCATGCGCACTCTTCCGCGCGCCAAAGTAATCCTCGATTTGCGCGAAACGCTCGCTCGCCGCCGCTTCGGCGAGAGGATCAAAAATCAGGGGGGCGCCGGCGCAATAATCGAACAGTGTGTCAAGTTTTTCGTAAAAAAATGGCAGCCAATGTTCGAGACCTTGATGGCGGCGGCCTTCGCTGACAGCTTCGTAGAGAGCGTCGCCGCGCGTCTGCGCGCCGAAATGCGAGACATAGGCCTGGCGGAACCTTCGCATCGATTCGCTCGTGAGCCGCACTTCGCTCATCGGCACGAGATCGAGGCCGCGGAGCTGGCGGGTGGTGCGTTGCGTTTCGGGATCGAAACCGCGGATCGATTCGAGCGCATCGCCGAAGAAATCGAGGCGCAGGGGTTGCGGCATTCCGGGCGGGAAGAGATCGAGGATGCCGCCGCGCACGGCATATTCGCCAGTGTCGAGCACGCTTGATGCCCTCGCAAAGCCATTGGTTTCGAGCCATTGCACAAGCGCATCGCGATCGACCACATTACCCGGCGCGGCGGAAAACGTGTCGGCCGCTATTTTGCTAAGAGGCGCCACCCGTTGGACCAGGGCGTTCACCGTGGTGGACAGGATGCGCGGACGCTCCAATGCGGAGCGCGAACGGGCAAGACGCGAGAGAACCACGATGCGGCGCGCCGAAATCGCGGCGGCGGGAGATACCCGGTCATAGGGCTGGCAATCCCAGGCGGGGAAATCGAGCAGCTCGATGTCCGGCGCGGCGAAAGCCAGCGCCTCGCCGAAGGCGCGGGCGCGCTGGCCATCGCGCGCGACGTGAATGAGGGCGACAGCCCGATTTTCCGCGTCCCGCGCGAGCGCACGCGTCAAATCGGCGGCGCAAAACGCGTCAAAACCATCGGCCACGGAGGAGAGCGTGAGCGAGCCGCCTTTTGCAAGTTCGGCGGCCACACGTTTGAGATCAGTCACGATGCAAGGTCAATTCGAAAGCATTTGCGGACCGCCGGGCCAGCACCCGGAACGCAAACGGGAATTATGGATGGATTGGACCGGCATGGCTATGGAAGGCACGGATTTTCCGTAAAACCGGAGTATCGTATAAGTTCGGTATTTCCGTTTCGCCGGTAATCCAGCCGAAAACGTCGCGGTCCTGTGCTTCCAGCAAGAGTTCATAATCGTCGAGTTCGCTACTGCCAAGGCTTGCGATTTCGGCGTCGGCGAAACGGCCAAGAACAAGATCCATTTCGCGCATTCCGCGATGCCAGGAACGAAACAGAATACGGCGTTGGCGGGCGTCCAGGCTCAAATCAGATGCTTGCAGGCTAGGCATTTTTGCGCTCTCAACGCTCAAGATAGTCGTCGCGTTTCGTTTCGAAGCTTCCGGACGAGATACTTCGTTCTTGCGCCACATAATCGGCGCTCAAGCGCTTGTCAGCCGCCGCGGTCATCGCTCTTAAATATATACCCCTCTGCATCAAAGCCCGAATATCCTTGGCGTCGATTGAGTTCAAAACCCATTCACGCTCTCCTGTCGACGTGCCCTAAAAAAGGTACCGCGATCGGCACCAGCTCTTACGTCTCTAGCTTATCGCGCAGACGATCGAGTATATCGCAAATAGGATCGGCAACACCTTCGATGAGTTAAATTCTTTCATGATGAGCGCCTGGCACGATCCCCTGAGGGTTGGCATCCGACATCGTGGCGCCGGCCATGCGAATCTCGATGCGTTGCACAAAGGTTTGTCGCGGCGCTTCTCCCTCTCCCCCGAAGTCCATTGCCCGCTCTCGCGGCCGCTCTCGGCTGGAACGCGCGGCTGATCGGGATTGTATTTTTCGATGTCCCGCGCCGCGCGCGAATTCGCTCGGGCTGACGCCTTTTTCTAGGGCCGTCCCGGCGAGGAAGAGGGGGTAGGCGTCCACCTCATCGATCTTCGGCAAGCCGAGGAACGCGAGGTGAATTTGCGCCGGCGCCTTTTCGTCCGCGCACCAATATTCGCCGGCGCGGCGAATCTTTTCGACAACATGGGGTGCGACCGGCGCGGCAAAGGTGGCGGTCAACAGCGAAAGGAGGCGCGCCTCCTCGCCAACGAAAGCGAGACCGCGCGCCGCCTGACCTTTCTTTTCGAATTCCGCGAGCAGAGTGCCGCGCCCAAGCACGAGGCCCGCTTCGGTTATTTCACGATGAAGGGGGCTGCCTTAGCCCTTATTGCGCCAGTCTGACATGCAGCTAGAACTCATCCTTTGGCCTTGCCCAGATCCGGCCAAACACGCGTGTCGCGCAACCTCACATTCCACCGAGGGTTTGCTGTAAGGTCCTCGCTTCGACGAGGGAGCTACTGTCTCGAGCTGTGCCTCCCTCACCGCGAAAACTGCTTGTATTTCAACCGGTGCGGGATGACGCTGTCGGTGCCAAGGCGGCGCTTTTTGTCTTCCTCGTAAGCGGCGAAATTGCCCTCGAACCATTCGACATGGCTGTCGCCTTCGAAGGCGAGCATATGCGTGGCGATGCGATCCAAAAAGAACCGATCGTGCGAGATGATGACCGCGCAGCCCGCGAAATCCGTCAAGGCCTCTTCCAGAGCGCGGAGAGTGTCGACGTCGAGATCGTTGGTCGGCTCGTCGAGCAAAAGGACATTCGCGCCCAATTTCAGCATTTTGGCGAGATGCACGCGGTTGCGCTCGCCGCCCGACAATTGCCCGACCTTCTTTTGCTGATCCGGGCCCTTGAAATTGAACGCAGATGTGTAGGCGCGCGAATTGATCTCGCGCTTGCCGAGAGTGATCACGTCATCGCCGCCGGAAATCTCCTCCCACACGTTTTTCTTGCCGTCGAGCGCGTCGCGCGATTGATCGACATAGCCGAGCGTGACCGATTCGCCGATTTGGATCGTGCCCTTGCCAGGCTTTTCCTCACCGGTGATCATCCGGAACAAAGTGGTTTTTCCGGCGCCGTTCGGGCCGATCACGCCGACGATGCCGCCCGGCGGCAATTTGAACGAGAGATCATCGATGAGCAGCGTGTCGCCGAATCCCTTCGAGAGATGCGAAAACTCGATGACGTTATTGCCGAGCCGCTCGGCGACCGGAATGACGATCTGCGCCGTCGCCGCCGCCTTGTCGTTCTGCTTGGCGACGAGATCGTCATAGCGTTGGATACGGGCTTTGGATTTGGTTTGCCGCGCCTTGGGGCTCGCCGCGATCCATTCGGCCTCGGCTTCGAGCTGGCGCCGGCGCGCCTCCTCCTCGCGGCCTTCCTGGCTAAGACGTTTCTGCTTTTGTTTGAGCCAGGCGGAATAATTGCCTTCGTAGGGGATGCCGCTGCCGCGATCGAGCTCGAGAATCCACCCCGTTACATTGTCGAGAAAATAGCGGTCGTGGGTGACGATCAGAATCGCGCCGGGATAAGCGCGCAGGTGCCCCTCAAGCCAGTTGACCGTCTCCGCGTCGAGATGATTGGTCGGCTCGTCGAGGAGCAAAAGCTCAGGCTGTTCGAGAAGCAGCTTGCAGAGCGCGACGCGGCGGCGCTCGCCGCCGGAAAGTTTTCCGACCGCCGAATCGCCGGGTGGACAGCCGAGGGTGTCCATTGCCTGATCGACCCGCGCATCGAGATCCCAAAG
>DASYNQ010000097.1:0-6311 GCA_036008425.1 Methylocella sp.
TCTTCAATCGGAAAATCACCGCCCCACTTGTCACTCTGCGCCCTGGAAACACCATAACTCTTCATCCAATGAGCAATTTCCTCAACAACATTCTTCGGCGAAAACGGCGGCCGATATTCGCGAACCGCATCAAGAAAAAAAACATTGCCCTCCTTATGCGCAATCGCCCCGGTAAAAGAATCAGAACCCGACCCACCAGCCGAATCGATAAAGCAAACATATTGTTGCCCGGCCAGACGCAACCGCTCATGAACCCCCCTGTCAACACAGCCCTCGACAATGTCACGATCTATGAATGCCGCAATGTCATCGCGAAATTCAGCATTGTATTCGCTGTTGGCCGACGCAGGATCGCGCTCAAATTCACTGTCAATGAATGACTGCGGAACACTCGGATTCATAACCCGAGTCGGCGCTACCCAAACAAGGTTTTCATGGTCATCCTTGGCATGCCAGCGACGGAACGCATCCCAAAGGACACCGCGGCGCGCATAAGGCGAGCTGCCCGCGATCACCATCGCATCGCCGCCAAACGTCGCCATCGACGCGCGGACAGCATTCAAAACTTCGCTGTCGGGATTTGCCGAGTCATCGTCGCGCCAAAAAGCCAGTTCGTCCAGCACGGCGACGCAAACCGAACGCCCGCGAACTGTGCGATAGGACCGCGTGACCACTTCAATGGTAACCCCGCCTTTGAGCTCGATCTCGCTTGCGGTGACGTTCAGCACCGAGCTTTGCAAAATCGGCGGGCTGAGAATGCCTTGGCAATATCGATGCAGGATCTTGGCTTGTTCGCGATCGGCCGCGACCAACAGGATGATGGCGCGCTCGCCCGGCGATAGATATTTGCGCCAGTCCTTGAAGACGGCCAGGAACACGGCAATCAATGCTTTGGCGAACGACTTCCCGCCGCGCCGGCCTATGACGAGCCACAAATACGCGACAGGCGCGCCAGGCGGCACAGTCCGCCCCGTGCACTGGCGGTAAAGAGCTAATTCGTCCGAAGATAGCGGAAGGCCAAAGGCAGCCGCCAGCAAGCCTTTCCAAGGCTTCCATGAGTCCGGATCGCGGATTGAAGCGCCAAGAAGGTTCGCATCGTCGAGGGCCTCAAGAATGTTCATGCGCTAGCACCTCCAGACGGCCGTGAGCGCCGTTGCGCTTCGTTTCGGCCGCCGCTGCCCGCGCAGGCGCGGCCTGAAGGCGCTTCTTGCGAAGCTGCTCGCCCCGCTGCCGTTTCTTAGGGATTCCTCGCGTCATGGCGCCGCCTTCGCCTGTAGGTAACTGTGAAGGCTTGGCATCACGTCGCGGGGCTTGCGCTCCAGGCCGAGCCGCTGAAGGCAACGCCCAAGGCGGTCGCAGAGGACGCCATAGGCCTCGCTATCAAAAGCCAAGTTTCGAATGAAATCGGCCTCTACGCTCTCGCTCATGATGCTCAAAGTCGCCGCGCGCCGGATCAATTGCCGCTGGCCTTCGGAAAGACGGTCGCTGCCGCCAAGGTCGTTTCCCATGCCCTCGACAAGATCGCGGAACCGGCGCGCCGTTTGGCTACGGCCGTCCAGGCCATCGACGCAAAAAAGTTTCGTCCCGTTCGATATGGCCGATCTATGCGCGCGCTGACGGCTAGCTACCGGCGCTATAGTTTCTGTGATTTCCAACGAAATGTTGTCCCTATGTTGTCCGCAGTGTCGCAAATCCGCGATCAACGCGCAAGACGCTCAGGGCATATCATTTGATATCATTTGTGTTTGCGGTAAATACTCCCACGCGTAATCACGCGATAACCAGTCGCGTGCACACTTGGCGCAGTCGCCTGGATGAAAGAAAAAAGAGGCCGGCCGAGGTAAGCCGCCATCAAGGCCGGTGCCGCCCGCCGAGCATCGCGGGGGTATAAGGGGGGAGGGGTGAGCACTTGGTCGGCGGGTGGTCGCGGGGTGGTCGGCGGGGACTCGGCGTCTAGCTTAAGCATGATTTTTATTCCACTGGGGCGAGGGTTCGCGAGGGCTTTGATGGCCGTCCGTTGTCGATGACTTTGATTTTTCCGTCTTTGAACAAGCGCCTCATTGCGGCCTCGAATTGCCTTTTGGTAATCCCGTGATCGTCTGGTTCTTCGGCAAAGAGTGCCGGCGCATAACTTGTGCCCTTGCGATCGGCGGCGTTACGTCCTTGCGCGTTGAAACGCTTCAAAATCGTCAGAAACACCTCGTCGGCTTTTGCTTCGGCCGCGAGTTTGTCGAAACCGGCCGGCCCTTGGACGGGTACGAAAAGTCCGTGACTCCATTCGAGGGTGATCTGCCCGCCGGACGGCCCATAATTGCTTTTCATGCTTTCGAGGGTGCGCAGGTTCTTGTCCCGCTCGCTGCCATCGCTAGCCTTTGCCGTTTGGAAATAGAGCCGTGATCGCACGGCGTTATTCCAGCCGGTCGAACCGCTCATTCCGGTTCCGGTGTTCATCCCGGTAAGGCTTGGATGCGCAAGCAACAGGAAGGCGCATTCGTGGTTGCGCCCAAGCCTTTTCAGCAAGCCGATGAATTGTCTCGATTGAGGCCGGCTGTTTTCATCGCCAGAAAACATATCCGCAAGAACGTCAAGTATGGTCAGGTCCGGTTGCCATTCCGTCAGATAGGCGTCAAGCGCATGATACATCGGTGTTGGCTCGATTTGCCCTCTCGTGAGCGCGCCTAAGATTGAATCCTCGCCAACAAGGTCGACAAGCTGCATGCCGGCAAGATCGGCCATCCGCGCGCCGTAGAATTTCCGGATATCTTCAAGCCGGCGGTGCATTTCGTCGGCGTCATCCTCGGCGGAAAGGATCAGCGTCCGGCCTGGTTCCGGCATGAGCCCAATCCACTCACGCGTCAGCGCCCTCCCTGCCGCGAGCTGCAATGCGAGCAGGCTTTTGCCGACAGATCCATCGCCGGAAAGCAAGGTAACCGTCTTGTGCGGAATGTAGCCTGGCACGATCCATTCGCGTGGCGGAACGGGCAAGCCTTCCCAATCGGCGGGGTTGATGAGGCGGCGGAATTTCGCCGGCACAAGAGTCGCCGTGGCGAGCCCGTTGCCTTCCTCCTTTGGCGCTGGCGTATCGAAATCCAAGTCCGGCAGGCTATCGCCGTGCTTCCGCAATCCGTCGATGCCCAATTCGCGGTGAACGTCGTTTGCGTCCCTCGCCATCATCGGGCCTCGAATGCTTTCACATGCGTTTCTATTCCTCGTGCGGCGGCCATCCGCGCGGCCTTGCGCGCAAAGCACAATCCGGCCTCGTCGCGCTCGGCAAAAATATGCAGGCATTCCGTGTATACGGGCAGATTTTCCACGAGCGCTGGCATGCGCCCGGCCGTGCCCGCAACCCAAACGCCCGCGCTGCGCCATTCCAAGACGCTCAGCCCAGTCTCGAGGCCCTCCGTTACGTCGATTGCCAGGAGGTCGTTTGCTGGCGCCAGCACGATCGGAAGACCGGCGCTCGGCCCGACCATGATTTTGATCGGATCGATCGGCGCCTTGTCGCCCTCCAAAGTGAGCCGCGTGAGATGCACGCCATGGACTGCGGCGGGCGGCGCGACGAGTCCAGGCTCGGGCTCGTCCGCGAAGCCAAAGGCGGCGATCATGGCGGGCGGATGCTTGCCGTTCGGCGGGAGATATCCCGAGGTCGCCAGGAATTGGCCCTCATAGCCGCGTTTCCGCAAATAGAGCCCGGCCGCGTTGCTTTCTGAAATCGGCTCTCGGCGACCCCAAAGCCAAGCGGCCTTGCGGGCGTTGTCCGGTGGCTGCGTAACGGCCCTGGCGGGCTCGCCGCTATCCCTATGCCCCGGTGCGCCATGGCGGGCGCCGGCGGCCGGTTTCCGTGGCGGCCCTGGCCGGAATGCCGGCAAGCCAAACCGCGCGCAGACGTGATCGCGGCACATCTGCCAGGCGTCGCCCGAAAAACTGTGGACAAGGAATCCGTCCGTTGCCCAGGCGGAAGGCGTGACGCTTAAAGAACGATCGCGCGCGCCATGGCCGGGCCCCGGGCAAATCACGTTTAGGCCGGACACGTCGCCGCCAAGCGCATGCGCCCATGATCTTAGCTGCGCGGTCATGAGCTTGGAGCATTTTTGAGCAGGATCAAAAATACTCATGCCTTTGCCCACGCTTTGATATACTTGTTCAGACTTTCACGCTCAGCCACCTCTACCGTTTCGCAGTGAGCCCACGCGTCGTGATCTATGCGCGACAGAACCGCGTCGCGAACGCGCTGGCGCAAAGCATTCGGGTTCATCGCGTCCAGCTCCCAACAGCGCCGCCCGTAATTCTCACGGAACCACCGAAAGCGTGGGTCTTTGCTTTTCGTCTCAATAGCGAATGCCGGCAGTGCCTCCGTGCAATCTGCCTCTGTCAACGCGATGCGCGTGATCGTGGCGTTGCCTTCATATTTTTGAATCCGCCCCGGCAAGTCCACTTCCGACATGTACATGCCAGAGGGGTCAAAGTCCCCGATGTAGAGGATCTCGAGGTCCCGGTCGCCGGTCAGAGATTCTTCTGCAACGTCATGAACCGATGTCGCCGAGCCGAATCCGTGAAGGACTTGGAAGCCGACAGCAAACTCGTTCAAGACTGGCCGGACCACTCCGCCGATGGTCGCCTTTTCGCTAAAAACTTTAAGCCATGATTCTTGATGCTGCCAAAAGTCCTTCCGGTACGCCCTTGTGACAACCTCGCCAAAATCGCCGAGCCCGTTCCAGGTTGAAGCCCGTTCTTCTTGGCGCGTTTCATCAACAATCCAAGACCATGGGATGATCCCATTTTCCCGCGCGACCACCAGAAGCCGTGAGACGTTGCTCGTGTTCTTAGCGCCCATATCGTCGATAAATCCCGCGACGAATAGCTGATAGGCTACGCCGCGGACCGTCGATGGATGAATCTCGGCGAGGATGCGCCGGCTGTGCTCGATCAGGTCGATGCTTTTCTGAGCCATACCCCTGCCGGTGCTCATTGGCCGCCCCCGTTGATCACGTGAACGATCGGCGCGTATTGATCGCCACCGAGCGCGCGGACAAGATGAACCCGCACGCCTCATGCACCGCCTCGCGCGGCAGCTCAAGCCGCGCTTCCTTGACGGCGCGAGGGTTGCGCTCGATTTGGGCTTGCGCCGGGGCGATTTCTGGGGCATTAGAAGGGCCGTCAATCCCGCCAGGAAGTGACGCATTTTCGAGCCCGGCCGCGCCCCCCGCGGTCGGGTTTTTCATGTGTAGCGTCATGGGGACTCAACGCGCCTCCCCCTGGGCCGCAGCGTGCGGTCTGGCCTTCTGGCGGACGGTCTTCCGGGCGGTAGGACGGTTCGCAATCCAGCTATTGACTTCGGCCTCGTCCCACCCGCGGGCATTCGGCGTAATCAAAACGCCGGGCGGAAAACCTTGAAGGTCGATCAATCTCTTGAGTGTCATGCGGCTGTGGACGACGCCCTTTGCAACCAAATCTGGGAATCGGAGAAGCTTCATTTACTTCCTCATCTATGCATATGCAGCGCGTCGCTGCGGTGCTCATGAAGTAGCGAAGCCTACGGGCTAGTACAATGTCCCATCTAGAGAGGAGCCTTATTGGGAGACTGCCAATAAGCACGGCAACTTATTGGGACAGCAGGCCGGAACACCAATTTTCAACGCTTTTTGCGCTGATGGCAGGCTTAATTTCCAATCCGACAGTAACGACGGTGGCAACGGTGCCGTAAAGAAATGACCCGAAAAGCCTATGCGTCTCGGTGGCCAGTGCCCGGACGTGAATGCGGGTCTCGTCGTCGCCTCGCGTTTTGCTACTCCGCTTGATTACGTGCGGGCCCGCCATTTGCCCTATCTTTCGCGCCTGATCTTGGAAATACCAGCTAACGATCGAAAGTGCCGCATCCAGATTCGGATTAGCCGAATGTAGGTAGTCATAGTGCGTCGTTGAGCGGCATAGGTTGGCGGCGTCGGTATATTGCTTGACAGAGCCCTCTATCTTCGTACGCGTGATGACGTTCCGCTTACTGTTTAATTCCCACGCGGCGAAGGCAAAGAGCGCTGCGCATGCGTGGTCCTGTAGCGAGAAGTCCGGTGGCAGGAGATCCGGTGGCGGGAGGTCATATTTCGAAATGCCCCAGCTTCTCAGTTGTTGGAAAGATTCGACGCTGTCGAGTCCGGACTCGCTCACATCTGCATTTTGGGCACCTCGAAAAATATTCGCTTGAGGCGGGACGATCGGCGATTGAGGTCGCCGTGGTGTCGGTTTCCGGTTTAATGGGCGCCGGCCTTTCATCGAGGCTATTTGAAGCCGCTACCCGCGCAATCGGGAAGACGATT
>DASYNQ010000098.1:0-1655 GCA_036008425.1 Methylocella sp.
GGCGGAATTGACTGACGGCCAAGGTCGCGCCCTCTCCGCTCACAAAAGCCAACAGTCCTATGAGGGCTACGCCAAACGCACCATGGAGCGGGCGCTGGCAGCAACCCGGAAGCGCCACGCGCATCTGCTGGCGAACGAGGCGCGAACAAGTATTCAGAATGGCGCGCAGAATGCTCTTCAGAATGGCGACTTTGGAGAACAAAAAATTCAATAATAAGCTACTGAAAGCGCAACACTATATTCTGGCTGGGGCGCCAGGATTCGAACCTGGGAATGGCGGAATCAAAATCCGCTGCCTTACCACTTGGCTACGCCCCATCGCGCCGTCGGATCGCCGGCAGCCCCGCGGGCCCATCGGCGGCGCACCATAGCGGCGTCATCTTCGGCGATCAATGTTTGCGGGACAGGCGTTGAGCCGGATCGGGTAGCCGGACGATGCCAAAAGCCAGTAAATTCGCCGCCCGGCCCCACGTTTGTAAGGGCATTAGCATGAGCGTTTCCCATCCTTCGATCATTGAGACGCGCCGCGACCAAATCCTTCCGCTTCTCGACGCCACCGACATCGAGCGTGCATGGCGCTTCGGCGAGGTCCGCCGTTTCGCTCCGGGCGAGGCACTGGCGGCGATCGGCGAAGTCGGCGTAGGTCTCGGCATCGTCCTCAGCGGGCAGGTCGACGTCTATCGCTACGATGCCCACGGCGAACGCCAGCATTTTTACACATTCGGCCCGGGCTCGTTTCTCGGCGAGTTGGCCCAGCTCGCCGGCCGGCCCTCGTTCGGCGATGCCGTCGCCAGCGAACCCGTAAAGGCGCTGATTTTCTCGCCAGATCGCATGCGCGCTTTGCTGATCGCCGAAGCGGAGCTTGGCGAACGGCTGATGCGCGCGCTGATCCTGCGCCGCGCGCAAATGCTGCAGGATGGCATCGGCGGGCCCGTCATCGTCGGCCGCTCCGAAAATGCCAACGTGCTCCGGCTCGAGGGCTTTCTCGCGCGCAACGGCACGCCGCGCATGCGACTCGATCCCGAAACCGACCCGGAGGCCAGGGCGCTGATCGACCGCTTCCACGTCGATCCGGGACAATTGCCGATCGTCATATGTCCGGGCGGAGAGGTGCTGCGCAATCCCAGCGAGGACGAGCTGGCGCGCTGCATCGGACTGGTCGGCCCGATCGATCCGGAGCGGCTCTACGACGTCGTCATTGTCGGCGCGGGACCAGCCGGCCTCGCCACCTCGGTCTACGCGGCATCGGAGGGCCTTTCCGTTCTGGTGCTCGATTGCCGTTCGTTCGGCGGCCAGGCCGGCGCGTCGTCGCGCATCGAGAATTACCTCGGCTTCCCGACGGGCATCAGCGGCATGGCGCTGATGGCACGCGCCTACAACCAGGCGCACAAGTTCGGAGTCGAGACCGCCATTCCGAGCGAAGTGATCGGCTTCAACGCGCCGGACGAGAGTAAGCCGGAGCGCTTTCGTTTGCGGCTCGCGAGCGGCGAGCGGGTTTCGGCGCGTTCGGTCGTGATCGCAAGCGGCGTGAACTACCGGCGCCTCGCGGTCGAAAATCTGGACACTTACGAAGACGTCAGCGTCCATTATTGGGCCTCGCGAATCGAGGCGCGTTTGTGCGCCGATCAGGAGGTCGTGCTGGTCGGCGCCGGCAA
>DASYNQ010000099.1:0-15992 GCA_036008425.1 Methylocella sp.
ATGATCCGCGAAAGTTGAACCTGGTTTCGCGAGATCATGCGAAATTATACTTCCGCGATCAGAGAAGTTAAGCGGGCCTAAGCGACTGGTATACGCCGCGCAAGCCGGTCGTGATCTGACTGTTCACGAGAACCTGCTGCCAACGGCCAAAGGAACTTTCGGCCGATCCACAGCGTTGCTTTTTGCGGGCGCCTTGGAAAAGGAGATCGAAAGTGAAACTGTGTCTTATGGCGACGGTACTCTTCGTTGCGATCCCGGCTTTTGCACGGGCGGATGAGCTGAGTTGCATCAGCACGACATTTAATTTTCTCTCGCCCAACGATAAGGTGTGTGTCGCGGATTTTGACGATCCAAAGGTCCCGGGCGTGACCTGCCACATCTCGCAGGCCCGGAAAGGCGGATGGGGCCAGCCGCTTGGTCTCAATGAAGACCCGTCAAATTTCTCGGTTGCCTGCCGTCAAACCGGTCCCATCAGCGTCGACATGTCGAAGTTAACGGACGATGAGGAGGTGTTCAGCGAGAAGACGAGCATCATCTTCAAGGCGACCCGCATTTACAGGGTGCTGGACAAGAAGCACAACACGCTGGTTTACCTCGCCGTGAGTTCGAGGATCGTCAGCGGTTCGCCTGCCAACTCCATCAGCTCGGTGCCGATCATGCCATGGGGATCGCTATGACCGCGAGAGAGCGATAAAAAACGCAAGCCGAACAAGTCGTCGCGAGTCCGCTCAACGCAAGTCCCGCAAGTGGCGGAACACAATCACCCGCGAGACAAAGCCGGTGACGATCGCGATGCCCGCCGCGATGAGCGCGATGGCGGCATAGATATTCCCCCCGAGCGAAAAATCGCCGAACATGGCTTCCATCTGATCGCCGCCGGGGGTCGCCCGCAGCCAGGCTGCCGCGGTTCCCGACGCGAAGAAGGCGAGGATCGCGAGCCCGCCGCCGATCGCGCCCCCGCGCAGGCCCAACTGAAAAAAATGCCGCTGGAACTGGCGCGAAATATAGCTGTCGGCGGCGCCGACGAAATGCAAAATTTCGATGATCTCGCGGTTGCCCGCCATGGCGCCTTGGGTCGCGAAGCCGACCGCCAAAATCATCGCGGCGAGCACCAAGGCGAAAATCACCGCGGCGGCGAAGACAACGCTCTTCGCCATGATCGCGAGACGCTCCAGCCAGAGGCGATGGTCGTCGATAGTGGTGCCCGGAATGGCGCCGGAGAGCCTTTTGCGTAGTACGGCGATATCCAAGCGTTCCTCTTTGTCGAGCGCGACGACGATGAGGCGCGGCACCGGCAACTCGGAAAGATCGAGGCCGGAACCGAGCCAAGGCTGCAAGAGCTCCTCGGATTGTGCCTTGGTGTAGGCGCGGACCGAGGCGACCCCCGGCATCGCTCGGGCAAGCTCCACGGCTTTTGCCGCATCGGCATCGAGGTCGCGGCCCGCCGTTGGGCGGATTTGAATGGTCATTTCGCGAGCGACCTCGTCCTGCCAGCCGCGCGATGCGTCGCTTATCAGAATTGCCGCGCCGGCAGTCAGCGAGGCAAGAAAAGTCATGATGGCGACCACGGTGACAAGCGCGCGCCCGGCGATGGAAGCTTCGGGGACAAGCGTCATCTCGCTTTTCATGCCGCGTTTGAGGCCAAGCCACATGGTGCCGCGCGAATTCAACTGCCGCCCATTTCCCACCGCCGCGTGGGCTCGCCCGTCCGAAAAAATGCTCAAGCCCAGCCTCAATCGTAAATATGGAGTCGGCCGTCGCCCAGAACCAGCCGGCGGGCGCCGTCGAACTGGTCCATCAAGCCGAGATCGTGCGTCGCGATCACCACCGACGTCCCGGTTTTGTGGAGTTCAGTGAAGAGCCGCAAAAGCCTGCGCGCGAGACTTGGATCGACATTGCCGGTCGGCTCGTCGGCCAACAGCAGCTCCGGCCGCACGACAAGCGCGCGGGCAATGGCGGCGCGCTGCTTCTCGCCGCCGGACAGCACCGGCGGCAGAATATGCATTCTCTCGCCAAGACCGACCCAATGCAGGAGCTCCGTCACTTCGGCGCGATAGCTCGCTTCCTCCTTGCCCCGCACGCGGAGCGGAAGAGCGACGTTTTCATAGGTCGTCAAATGGTCGAGCAGCCGGAAATCCTGAAAGACCACGCCGATCCGCCGTCTGAGACCGGTGATCGCGGCTTTGTCGAGAGTTAAAGCGTCGCTCCCAAAAAGGCCGATCGCGCCGCGCGTCGGCCGCAAGGACAAAAGAATGAGCCGCAAAAGCGTCGTCTTGCCGGCGCCGGAAGGACCGGTTAGGAATTGAAACGACCGCGGCTCGATGGCGAAGCTAATATCCTTCAGGATTTCCGCTCCCATCCCGTAGCGCAAGCCGACATTTTCAAAACGAACCAAGCAAGACCTCGTGCGCGGCGCCCCGATGTTTGGTTTCTTGGATGCTTACACTTGCAAGACAAATAAAGCGAAATTTCGAGCGAGCGAGGCGCATCGCGCGCCTGCGCTCCGGATAGCCCTGCTGAGAGAGAGTTGAGAGCGTGCCCCGAATAGCCAGAATGGGAACGGGATTCCCGAACCGGCCGAGTCGTGATTCACTCTGTCGGCTGGGAATGGGCGGCATGGATGGCAAAACCCGACGCACGGGATTTACCGGAACGCAGCGCATGTCCTAAAAAGAGTTGCTCGACTTTTTCGCTTCCGACATAGAAATAGGCTCTACGCGGCGGCGGACTGGAGTAGCGATTTGAGAGGCACAGATTCGGAAGCGAGGCGCGCGGGGGCGATCTCCATCCGCTCGCCGACAATGCGTTTGGCGGCCATGAACTCGCCAGGGCGATTGACCGAATCGGCGGCGATCACCCGTCCCTCCTTAAGATAAAATGCAATGAACGAAGACGTCTCCATGCTCCCCCGGATCGCGAGGTCCTCGTACCCGTCCGAGAACCCAACCATCTGCAATTTGAGATCATATTGGTCGGACCAAAACCAAGGCGCGGTGGCGGCGGGAATTGGCCGCCCGGTGATCGCCGCCGCCGCCCCGCGCGCTTGTTCGAGCGCGTTTGGAACCGATTCGAGGCGTATTTTCCGCCGCAAGAATCCGTGATGCGCATGCGTTGTGCAGTCGCCGATCGCATAAGTATCGGGGTCGCCGGTGCGGCTCGCCTCATCGACGACAATCCCGTCGTCCACTTTGAGCCCGGCTTGTTCAGCGAGTTCTGTGTTGGGAAGGAGACCGATGCCGATCAACACAAAATCGGCGGCAAATGATTGACCGCCGGCGCATGCGACCGCGCCCACACCGCCATCCTCGCCCCTAGTGGTGAAACCGCTGACCGTAACCCCTGTGCGAATGTCGACTCCGGCTTCGCGATGGATGCGTTCATAGAATTTCGACAGATCGGGCGCCGTGACGCGCGCGAGCACGCGTGGCGCCCCTTCGAGCACGGTTACGGCAAGCCCGCGTTTAACCGCGACGGCGGCAGCTTCAAGCCCAATATAGCCGCCGCCGACGATCACGAGACGCCGGGGGGCCTCCATGAGCGGATGCAACGCCTCGACATCGGAAATCGTGCGCAGGTAAAAAATATTGCGCAAACCTGCGCCCGGGACCACCAATTCGCGGGCGCGGCCCCCGGTCGCGATCACAAGCTTGTCGTAGTGGAGCGGCGCGCAGCCCTTGATCAAGAGCGTCTTCGCGCGCCGGTCGATCTCTGCGACGCGGACACCGAGCCGCATCTCCACCCGGGCGCTCTCATAGGCAACCGAGGCCTTGTAGATCAGCGCATCCTTGCCGATTTCGCGCGCCAGAAATGCCTTCGACAAAGGCGGGCGCACATAGGGAAGATATTCCTCCTCGCCGACGAGGACGATGCGGCCCTCGAAGCGGTTTTGACGGAGAAGCGTCGCAGCCTCGCCGGCCGCCTGACCGCCGCCGATAATCGCAATCGTCGAAGCGGCGCCGGGCTGAGCTTGTTCCATCACCACTTGAATTCCTCTGCGCAAAAGACGGCTAAGGCATTTCAGTTTCGGCGAAAACACGAAAATGCCCTTAGGTGGTATTCGGCAGCACGATTGCAATGCTACGGCGCGACGCCCGAGGCTCGCCGCACCGGTCGCCGCTAGGGTGATGCAAAGCCCCGCGCGTCCGTTTTCACGGAGAAAACCAGCCTTAATCATGGGTGCCAATCCAATTTTGGCACCCACGCAAGCGGTTTTTTTCGGATACTCAATGAGTCCCGGTATATAACGCGAGACCTCGATAAAGCTCACAGACCCTTCATATATTCGACGAGCGCTTCACGATCGGCCGCTGAAAAGCCGGCGTTGTTGTAATCATGACCGGAATTGAGGTTTCCCTGGATCGGATTTCCTTGATCGTCGAACACCCGAAACAGGAAGCTGTTTTCAGCCGATTGCTCGGTCTTGAAACCGACTTTCACGGGATCGAATTCCCGCGTCCCGACATAAAAACTCTTGGGACGGTCGCTCGGCGGCAGCAGCAAGTCATAGAGCGTTGGTACCGAACCATTGTGCAGATATGGCGCAGTCGCCCAGATGCCGGTCAGCGGGCGGAATTTGTAGCCGAGGATGGGACTGTCGTCAGCGAGACACCCCTTCAGTTGCGCGATCTTATCTGGAGCAACGGTGGCGGGTTCAATCTCGGGTACAAGATTACTCAGTTTAATATGCGGCGCAAGATCGATGTGCGGAGACGACTTACGATCAAACAGTTCTTTCAGTTCTTTCGCGCCTACCTCTTTGACGAGCTCCTTGTATCTTGCAGCGTAGCCGACGATGGAGCCTACGACAGCTGTTGCAAGCATATCAAATTCAGGCGCCGTCGATCCAAGAATTATCGGCTTTTCTCCCAGCAAGATCAAATAACCTTTCGGCGTTAGATTCATAGATGCCGTCCGCGCGCTGTTTGCATAAGCGTTGCAGGCCATCCATGGATCGGTTCCGATGCGATCGGGTCCTTTCAGCCTCGTCGTGTCGACCGTGACCTGTGTCGCAAGGTCGTCGCGATCGAGATGAGAGTGACATCTTGCACAATGGTCCGCGAACAGCCGCTGTCCCGCCAAGCGCTTGGTTTCATCGATTGCGGGAAACACGCTCGGCCAAGCGGGCGGTTTGAGCCGGCCCAGCAGCTGTTCCAGCCGCTCAAGGTTGGCCATATTAATGCTCGACATGTATCCCGGTCGAAGCAACGCCTTGAGATAGAATTCGATCTGCACGTCGCCGAAAACGCCGATCACTTCGCCGGCGTTGCGGCCCAAGGCGCCGAGGGCGACGCCGCCCACAACTGGCTTATTGGGCGCCGATGCATTCCATTGAACCGCAGTCAATTGTGGGATGTTCCACAAGAAAGGATAACTGACCGGAGCGTCGGAGGCATGAAAGGTTTGCGCGGGCGCGTTCACGACCGTCGCGACCTTATTAAAAATATTGCCAATGGCGTCGAGGCGTCCAAAGCCGTAACGCAACGGCGTTGCATTGGCCGAGCCGAGTTTCGTCTCGGCGTCGACAAGCTTAGCCAATTCGCCGCGAAGTTTCTCTGAGTCCTGATTATCGTCGCCAAGAACTTGCTTCGCGAACCGCGCGAACTTTTGGTCGTCGAGCCACGTCTGATCCAGCGCATTATCGAGCGCCGCCCGGAACGACTGAAAATCCGCGAGCGTTGGCGCGCCCTCGACGCGCATCCGCTTGCCGTTGTAAGTGATTTCGTTCGAATGGCAGGCTGAACAGTTCATCCCTGCCCATGGCTCTTTCGTAGATTGCTCCGCTTTCCAACGAAGCTTGGTGGCGGATAGACGGGAATCGTCTTGATCATCGATCGTAAAACCGAGCGGTAAATCCGATGCGCCCGGACCAGGAATAAAGTTGAACGACGCCATATATTCGGGCGCCAGAAATGGCTTCTCGGAATTCGGCTGCTCAAGGGCCCGCAGCCAGGTCAACGGCAAAAGCCGCGATCCCTGTGTTGTTGTATACCACGCCGTTTTGTCGGCGGGGCTCCAGCCTTGTTCAACATTGACGATTTCATCGCTCATCGACGGGAACACCGCCGCGAGATAGCCTGTGAGCAATGACGCAAGGAATAAGCCTTGGTTCCTCATCTTGATCCTCCCCCTATGGCGTTTTGCAAACGTTCGTAGTGTGATGTTTCGAATGATTTTTGTTATCAACAAAATATGAAGCACCAATAAGCCTTCATGAGTCATTGCCGTGTCCCGCGCTAGCACCCGCGAGACACATTTGGGCGGCACCCCTACTCACAAGACTGCGGGTCAGGTCAATTCCACCGCCACTGCCAGGATTCCGGCACCGGCCCACCTTTGCGATCCACGGGCCCTGCGCTGAGGCCGTTCAGCCGCAGGCTTTGCCGAACAATTTCTGGAATCATCACCCCCCCGATAGCCACGCCGAGGCATTCATGCAGCCCGAGGCCGAAATGAAATTGATCGCCTTTGCCCCGGTTCGGATCAAAATCGTCGGGGTTGGACATCGCTTTCGGATCGAACATGCCCGAATGGGTGACGGCGAGGACCGTGGCGCCTTTAGGGATGGCGGTTTCGTAGGCTTCGCCGCGCCCCAGGACGGTATCCTGCTCGCAGGTGCGGAAGAAATAGGGAAACGCCGGCTTGAACCGCAGCGCTTCGAATACGAAGCCGTCGACGGCGGCCGGATCATCGCTAAGCGCGGCGGCGCGGGCCTTGGCGAGCTCGTCGGGGCGCTTCATCAAGAAATCGAGCGCATTGACCACGGCGTGCGAGGTGGTCTCGACCGCGCCAATCAGCAATCCGGCGACGTTCTCTACAACCCGCTTCAGGTCGAATTTCAGCGCCTTGGACGAGGACAACTCCAGCAGCCGCGTGACCGGATCGTGACCGCCCAGCCCAATCTTAAGCTCGCCCTCCCGGAGCGCGACCAGCTCGATCAGATAGACGACCATTTCCTTGCTCGCGGCTTCGCGCTCGGCGACGATCTTGCTTGGATCGGGCCACGCGATCGAGTCGAAGGGTTGGTTCCAGAACGTGTCGATCTGGCTCCAGTAGGACCATTTGCACAATTTCGTCGGATCGCTATGGGCGAACCCGAACCAGTCCTGAACTAGGGCTAAGGGCACAGCGCGGGTAAGGCCCGACACCGCCTCCATCGCGCCGCCCGCCGCTGCCAAAAGCTCGGCCGCCTTGTTCGCCACATAAGTGCGTATGGGCGGAATGTCTTCGCGGTCGAGAATGGCGCGCATGATCGATTTTTCGCGCCAATGCACCGCCGTATCGTCCTGGGCCATAAAGTAATCGCCCTGTTTGGGCTTATAAAGCGCGACGCTGAACAGCTCGTGCCGGCGGAGGATCTCGGTGCAGTCGTCGAACCGGGTCGCGAGCGTCAGCTCCGGCATGACGAGAATGGGTCGATCCTTCCGGAGCTCGGCATAGAACGCCAGCGGCTCCTCATGCATCCAGCCACGAACAAGAGGCCACCGCCCGGCCGCCGGTGTCGCGTCGAAGCGTTGTAAATAGTTCGCCATCATACTCTCCTAAAACATTTGTCATGCGAAGGTGGGCTGCGCCCGAATCTCGATCTTAGGCGCGTAGCGCCGCGTCTGAATCCGCGCTACGGCTCCCGATGGAGATCCGACATCATCAGTTTATAGTACGCGATAAGCAGGATGACGCCGAAGCTGAAATCCCAAACGGCGAATGGGAAGAAGTAGAACCCAGAGGATAGGTACAGGATTGGCATGAACAACTTGATCGCGATGCTCGACCAGTTGGGCCAGCGGTAGAACAATGGATTGAGTAGGCCCGGCACATACAGAAGATGCAAACCAAGCAAGGTTGCGCCCCAGATTCGCGGCCAAGCCTCCGGGTAAGGTTCCGGCTGATGAAGAAACCGCGTGAAGCCGACTGGATCGAACAGGGCCCAGAAGCAGACCACTAGGTTTCCGAGAATGCTGATGAGGAAGAGCATTCGGTAGGTTTGAAGACGGTTCGCGTTCTGGGCTTGGGTCCAGGATAGCGTCTGGTCTTGGTTCACGGCACGCCTCCAGGGCTCAGAATGTGAGGAGATAAGCCAAAAGGTCGGATTTCTCGGCGGGGGAAAGGTTCGTTCCGTAACGGTGGCCAGTATTATTATTTCCTGGCAGGCCGGTATCGAAGCAGAAATTCTTCATCTGCGCGGGCGGTGGATCATCGCATGCCGGAGCGACAAATCCGCCGCGATCGGGATCAAGCTTGTCGATTCCGCGCATGAATTTTGCCGGCCGCTTTTCCGGCGGCTCCAGCAGATCCGCCAGCGTCGGGATGGAGCCGTTATGCAGATAGGGAGCGCGCAGCCATAGCCCGTCAAGCGGGAGGTTGGCATAGCCGAAAGTCTTCTCAAACGACTTGAACTGATATTGCGTGCCCTTGAACAGTTCGGCCAATTGAAAGTCGCGTAGGCGTTCGGTGTAAGAGTCGAGCCGGCGAGGGTCGGTTCCGAGTTGCTTGTTAGGTTCGACTTTGGGGTCGTAATTGAGTTCGACCTGTCCGAGTTTCTCGCCCTTAAATACGTAGCCCTGGACATCCTGATAGCCATGGCAGGCGACGCAAGCATGCTTCATGTAGGTGTCGCGTCCCCGCGCGGCTGCCGCGGCGTCAGTCCGATAGGGGCTCGGAGGCGGCCGCAGGCTCTTCAGCCAGTCGGCGACACGATCGATGGCGGCGTGGTCGACCGACTCCGGAGTGACGCCAGCGCCGAGAGCCGCCGAGAGGTTACGCTCGGCCAGCGATGTGTTGTTGCCATCCCAATGCAAATGCATGCCCTCGCGCGGACCCTGCTGAAAAATTGATGGGAAGTCCGCCGTCCCGATGAGCTCCTCGGGCAGCAGTGAGCTCATTGGCCAGTTCGCTTGGATCCGCTTGTAAGGATTGAAAGTGTCAACGCGGCCGGGGCCCCACGGCGGCTGCTTGTCGAGCAGGGGCAACAGCCGCGACCGGCGCGTCACCAGGCCTTCCCGTAACGCTGGAATCACGAACCAGCGGTAGATCACCTCTTCGATGCGCCCGAGTTTTGGCCCGGTCTGGTTGATGGCTGGGATCAGGATGTCGGGCGAGAGGCGCTCATCCGCGGCAGAATCGAGCAAAAACCGGATAAAGCGATACAAATCCAAGTTATTGGACGGCATCGCCGGAACCACAAGCCGGGTGACGTGTGATTTATCCTCCGCATTCGGCACCGTGACAGTACCGGTATGGCATGTCGCGCAATTGAACCAGACAACTTCGACACCGCGATAAACGCGCCGCGCGATCCCGATCGGCAGATCTCTTGGTCGATCATCGGCGTCATTCTCATACAGAAAGCCAAATGCAGCATAGTCGTCGCGTTGTTCGAAGGCCTCCGGAAAGAGCCGCGGGAGGGCACGCCAGACGCGGTAGGGGATCCCGCTATTTTGCTCGGCGCCGATCGAACCGTATTTGAAGTGCTCGACAATATCGCCATAGCGGGGGGTGTGATTCTGCGAAACGCGCAACAGCACGATCAGCCCGAGCGCGGTGCTGACCAGACCGATGAGAAAAACGAGCGCCAACACCAAATAGACAGGGGCCCAAAGACGCCAGCGTCCGCGCAGCGCTTCCTGAACGGCCGTGATCGGAAGTTCCCGGTTCATGGGACAACCTCGGCCGGTTCAGGCACCCGAAGTTCTGGGTGGGTGTTGTAGACCGTCATCAGTTGCTCGACCATCGTTTCATGGTCCGGGAACCGCAGGGGCTCGTAGCAACCCAGTGGATTCTTCGGCGCATTCAGGAGACAGCGATTGCAATAGGTGCACGGCCGCGGTGGCAGATCGTCGCCGGCCGCCCAAAACCGCAACAAATCGGGATTCGCGACCAACGAACGGGCGATCGCGACGCCGTCGCAATCGCCGGAATTGATGGCATCGCGAATCTTGGCGGCGGACTGCCAGCCGCCAGTCGAGATCACGGGTATTTTCACCGCCGCCTTTATGGCCCGCGCCTCGTCCAACCCAACACCTTCCACCGGCCTGCCGCGCTTCATTCGGAACCAAAGCCAACGGAATATCGGTCTCAGAACCGGGTAGCGGAACAAATAATAATTGCGGAGTGTGCTGACGCCGGACGAGATCGCCACATCGTAAGTTGACGCCATGGTTTCGAACGAAAAATCGCCCGGCGGGTTCAATGGATGCGGGAACAGGCTGCCCGTCGAGACATGGATCGCGTCCGCGCCCGCGGCTTCGCACCAGCGCGCGACCTCGACGCTCTCCTGGAGGGTGTTCCCCTTCCCTTCCCAAGGAATCACATTGTTGTGGTCGACGGCACTGATCTTGACTTGGAGGTGGAAGCCGCCGCCGACTTCCGCGCGGATTGCCTGGATGACGTCGAGCAGGAAACGCGCGCGATTGGCGAGTGAGCCGCCGTATTCGTCTGTCCGGTCGTTAATTCCCGAGCTGAGGAATTGGGTAAAGAGGTAGCCGTTGGCGGCGTGCAACTCGACTCCGTCGAGGCCCGCTTCACGCGCTCTCCAGGCTCCCCGAGCGAAGGCATTAATTGTGTGATGGATTTCCGGCAGGCTCATCGCGCGGCAGAGGATGCCGTGTAATGTTTCTTTTCGGCTCGTCGACGACAAAGCTCGCCGCGTGTAGTTGTGCACGCCCGGGATGTCCATCTGCCGTCCGGAGTGGGAGAGCTGCATGATGAATTTGCAGTCGAAGCTGTGAACGGCTTCGCCGAGCTTCCGCCAATGCGGGATAAACGCGTCGCGATGCACCGTCGCATAGCCCGCGATGATTCGGCCCTCCATCAGCACGGGCACGTACGAGGAGATGACGGCGCCGATGCCTCCCTTGGCGAACTTGCACTCCCAATTGATGCGGGTCTGAGTGAGCGAGCCGTCTTCGTTGTCGAAACGTCCGGAAATGCTTGAGCGGAAGATCCGATTCTTGACCTCAAGATTACGGAAGCGCAACGGCGTAAATATGACGTCCTGGTTCATACGGGGTCGCCCTCCCTCAGGCTACGATGCCACACCGATTGCAAGAGGGCGGTGACAAAGGCCCATGCCGGGCAGCCATTCCAGTGACCGTGCATAAACACCGTCCCGGCGCCCGGAGTGCTGGGTTCCGCGGCATCGAGTTTCAACATGACGAGCGCGCCAGGCGGCATTTCTCCGGCGACGAAAGGCGACGCGAGACTCGCTTCGACGGTTCTTGGGACCTGCTTGGGCGGGGCGAGACAACGGCCGAGCACGGCGTCGTCGCCAAGCGATGTCGCGTCCGAGAGCGCCCGAAGTTGCCGCATTCGCTCCAGCGCAGCCACGATTCCATGCACGCCAATCGCGGTCCCATGCATCGCCCAACGGTTCTGGTTGGCGCGCTCGACAAGTAACGCGCGCGCCCGGCGGAGCCGCCCGGTGATCAGCCATATGATTTGGACGGGTGAAAAACCCTCCCGGAACCGGTCAATAAGGGTCGCGGCCCTCCAGCTCTCTGGATCGGCCGCATAAAGGGGATCAAACAACCGGCCGACAATCTCCTGGACCGTGATCGCGGCGCCATCGTGGGTGCCAACGCCGCGCACGAAGGATGCGAGCTGATCGAGTTGTGGTTCGCTCCACAGCGCGCGACCGCCGGCGGGATCGAGCGCGATCGCGAGTTCCCGCTGTCTTTCGGCGCGGACCGGGTCGCCGCGCGCCGCGAGAGACGGTAAAGGCTGACCCTTGATCTGAAACCAACGCCGGATACGGCCGGCAATCAGCCGATTCACAAGAGGTCCGCGCGGCAGAAACCTGCGATCGAGGCGCGGCTCCTCGTTGAGGGCGCGAATCTCGGAGGGATCCGCGACGAGCACAAGATCAACGAGGCCGGGCACACGAATGCGTTGCGCCATGGTTCAACTCGCGGATTTTGGCCAAGGAAAGAAGCTGTTGCGCACGTCGGAGAGAACTGGGCGGAGGGACGGCGCGTGCCTCAAAAGCACTTCTCGCATGCCATTCCCTTCAACCCAATCGATTCCGGCGGGCGTGTAGACTTCCGACGTATAGTCATCCGTCAAAAATCGGTCGCTCTGAATTCGCCGGGTGGCCATCAAAATGAATATGCGAAATGCCGTATCGGAGATTGCAAAACCTGCCGGTTTGGTTTCCGCGAGAGTGCCGGTGAGGAGGTCGACGCGTTCGACGTCGCCATAGATCGTTGCGAGTTCATGCCGCCACTGTTCGTTGTCCGTGAGCTCGCCGAAACTCTTGGGCACGCTCATCCGCAGCATGCGGCGAAACGCACAATAGCGGGGCACGCCGCGTTCCCGGTCGCGGAGGATGTCGGTCGCCGCGAGGTCCGTGAAGATGCCCTGATCGATGTTCTCCGGCAGGGCGCGCAGATGCGTCGGATAATTGTGGAGCACAGGCGCGCCGCAAAAACTCGTGCCCAATGAATAGAGCACATCCTCGAAGGGCACTTTGCGATGGACGCGGGTTGTGCCGCCGGCGAATAAGTCCGCAAGCGTGCAGGACAGCAGTTCTACGTCGTCGCCGAGTTGCCGGAAAGAGAAAGCGTCGGGAACCAACGAGTGCAACCGGTAGACGGCCGTAAAGTCCTCTGTGATGGAATAGGGTACGCCGTAATGTTGTTGCGGTGATTCGGGAAAGCCGTTGAGGACGTCATTGTGTAGCGGCCGGCCAAAAGCCTTGAAATAGGCTTGTCCGAGCGCTCCCCACCAGCTAACCCGCATTGCGAATTGCAAGGTGGACGTCTGAAGCAATGCGGGCGTCCATTCGGTCGCATGGATTTTAACGATGAGCGCGGCGACAACCAGCCGAGCCTTCTGAAACAGCCATTCGCCATCTTTGTCCGGGTATTCTATATGCAAGCGATCGACGATCGCATTGTGCTCACGCGTGAACAGCGTGTGCATGGTCGACAGCCCGATCCACCAATTGCCGTTGACGGCAGCCAACTCCTGGTCAGGATCATCATCGGCGGCCTGTGGATCGAGGGGCAGATGACCGGTCTCGTCCAAATACAGCTTGCCGTCCGCTAGAAGTTCGGAATTATTGCTGCGCACGCAGTGCTGCGTCTTGAGATCGGAACCGTACATTTGCGACCCATCCCACCAATGGGTGACGATGTTGCGATAGGCCGGCGGCCGCCCCTCGTCCGCCGGGCCCCGCTGGCTGTCGGGACACGTTCGCCGGATCGTCATTTCGGGTTGCGGCCAATCGTCGCCTGGCGGGACGGGGAAGCGATGCGGCGGATTGACCTTGTCGTTGACGCCGTGACTCAGCCAATCATGGACCATGAATTGCAACCAGGCCGGCAAGAAGACATTCACAGTCGTTGCCGGGACGAACTCGCCGCGCGCAAGAAGCTCGCGGCTGATGAGCCGCGGATTGGGATCGTATAGGGCGGGAGGGGTCTCACCGAAGGTTTGGGCTAGTGGCGCGTTGCGCCCGAAGCGCATCTGCGCCATTCCCATCCAAGTTTTCGATAAATCGTTGAAGCTCCCATCGGCGGTCCGGCAATGGCGAACGTCGAAATCCCCCGGGGGGGCCGGATCGGGCGGCGAAGTCTCGGTATCAAAAAGGTTGCGCCGTCTTAGATCGCTGCGCAACGCCGCGAGGTTTGCCACAGAAACTACGAAGGGAAGCCGATGCCAGACTCGCCGGCGATTTATCATCCGAAAACTGGCTGCAAGCAGCCGCTCGAATAACTTCGCCGCCACGTCAATCCCCCCTTTAATATGGTCATTGTCGCTTATTAACTTTTAGTATATATAATCGAAGTGGCCAATGCACGTCAACCCAAGAAGTATCTCCTCCAGGGTGATTTGCGGAGTAACTGGAACCGGTAAAGAAACGGGAACATTCTGATTCGAATAAGGTTTTTTGGATTGGGGGAGGTTTTGGCGGTGCCCTTGAAAACGATTTTGCGGCAGGGTCCGGATCCCGCTTCGCGGGTCCATTTCCGTTCGCGGCGCAACCTGATTTTGGAAGTCTGATTTTGCGAATCGTGGAGACGGAACGGCGATCTTTCCGCTGGCGCTGCTCCAAATGCCGGCGGAGCAACAATCACGGAAACTTCCGGAAAGAAGAGAGATTTCGACCCCAATCGTTCACCCGCCGATCATCGTGGTGATGACCTCGCCGCCGCGCGCGATTGTCAATTTCCAATAGTTGCGATGCTCGCTCACCGCCGCTTCGAGTTCCCGCGTGGTGCCGATTGCCCTGTCATTGATGGACCTGATCACATCGCCTTTTTGAAAATTGACCATCGCCGCCCGCGAGCCGTCCTCGACGTCGCCGACGACGACGCCCTCACTCACGCCATGGAGGGATAATTCTTCCAAAACCGCCGGCGACAGATTGATCACGGTCATGCCGGAGAAGGGCGAGGAGCCGGTGACCTTGATCGGATCTCGGGCCGGAATTTCCGGGGCCGGAATCAGTTTGATAGAGGCAGTGCTCTGTTTGCCGTTGCGAATCAGGGTAAGGGACGCGGCGCCGCCGAGCGATTTCGTGGCCATCCGGTAGCCGAGACCCTCGGGATCGTCGACGCTCTGACCGTCGATGGCGGTGATGAGATCGCCGCGCCGTAATCCCGCCTCGGCGGCCGGACCGTCGACAGAGAGATCGGCGACAAGCGCGCCCGACGGCCGGTCGAGGCCAAGCGAATCGGCGATTTCCCTGGATACCACCTGCAGGCTCGCGCCGAGCCAGGGGCGCCGCACCGCTTGTCCTCCGCGCTTGGCGGCGGCGATCACGATTTTCACCATATTGACCGGGATCGCGAAACCGATCCCGATCGAACTTCCGGTTTGCGAGAATATCGCGGAATTGATGCCGACGAGCTTTGCCCGCATGTCGACGAGCGCGCCGCCCGAATTGCCCGGATTAATCGCGGCGTCGGTTTGAATAAAAAATCCGTAATCGGATATTCCAACCTGGGTGCGCGCCAGCGCCGAGACGATTCCCTGGGTCACCGTCTGCCCGACCCCGAACGGATTGCCAATGGCCAGCACGAAGTCGCCGACTTCGAGCGCGTCGGAATCGCCCAACTGCATCACCGGAAAGTTCTCTCCCCCCTTCAATCGCAAGACCACGAGATCGGTGCGCTGATCGCGCAGCACGATCCCGGCATCGAATTCGCGTCTATCGGCGAGCGCGACTCTTACGTCGGTCATGCCTTCGATGACGTGATAATTGGTGACGACGAGGCCCGACGCATCGACGAGAACGCCGGAGCCGAGGGAGCGGGCGGTCGGGCCGCCTGGCCTGGAATTGCCCCCCTCGCCAAAGAAACGGCGAAAAATCGGATCGTCGAAGAGGGGATTGCGCGGCCGCTTATCCGTCCGGGAGGCATAGACATTGACGACCGCGGGTTGCGCCTTCTTGACGACTGGCGCGAAGGACAAGAAAATGTCGCTTTGCGTCTGCGGCGTCTGCCGCGGCGGCTCGGCGCTCGCGGAAACGGCAAAGAGACCCAGTCCCACAAGCAAAGCGGTCAAGGCCCGGAGCAAACCAAGCAAGCGCACGTTCATGGATCGCTCCAAACCAGCGGACCTGACCCTGTATCGGAATTAAGCGGCAACCGGTTCGCGTCAAGGCAATGCGCTACGCGCGTGCACGCCGGGGCCCGCGAACGACCCCTAAGCCGCCGCCTCTTCTTCGCCGCCCCCCACCGGACCCGAATCCAGGCCCTTGACATCGACATCGCGGTCGACAAATTCGATGACCGCCATGGCGGCATTATCGCCGTAGCGAAAGCCCGCCTTCAAGACCCGCGTGTAGCCGCCATGCCGGTCCTTGTAACGCGGCGCGAGAACGGCGAAAAGCTTGCCGACGAGGGTGACATCCTTGATTTGAGCGATCGCCTGCCGTCGCGCATGCAGATCGCCGCGCTTGCCGAGCGTGACCAGCTTCTCGACGATCGGGCGCAAATCCTTTGCCTTCGGCAGCGTGGTGACGATCTGCTCGTGCTTGATCAACGCTTGGC
>DASYNQ010000100.1:0-3608 GCA_036008425.1 Methylocella sp.
TGAAATGGCTCGCGACCAGTTTCTGGATGTCCTCGATCTTGACCCTTTTCGGGTCCGGAGTCCGCACCAGATCGCGAATGGCGAGCTCGGCGGTTTCTATTCGTAGCGGCGCGCCATTCAATGACGCATGCGCGAGCAGCCGGTTGACGGCGCCATCGAGATCGCGGCCATTCGTCCGGATGACACTCGCGACATAGGCGACGACCGCCGCCGGAACCTCGAAAGCCTGATGCACCTGCTTGGCGGCGGCTATGCGGGCTTCGAGTATTTTGACCCGCAGCGCCTCGTCGAGCCCGCCGATTTCGATGCAAAGGCCGCCGGCCAACCGCGACCGGACCCTTTCCTCGAGACTTTCGAGATCGCCCGGCGGCCGATCGGCCGCGATCACAATCTGCCGGCGGGAATCGATCAAGGCATTCAACGTATGACAGAACTCCTGCTGGATCGACTTGCCCTGAAGAAATTGAATGTCATCGATCACGAGGACATCGATAGCCCGCAGCCGTTCCTTGAAAGCGATCGCTGTCTGTGCCTTGAGGGCGGAGACGAAACCATACATGAACCGCTCCGCGGTGAGATAGATGACCCGCCGCTTGGCCCCGGTGGCAGCATGCGCAACGGCTTGGAGAAGATGGGTCTTCCCCAATCCGACCGCGGCATGGAGATAGAGCGGATTGTAGAGCAGCGGGTCCGCCGGTCCGGCGCCGGCGATCCGTTGCGCCTCCGAGTGGGCAAGCTGATTGGACCCCCCGACGAGGAAATTCGAGAAAATTAAGCGCCTGTCCAACGGCGAACCCGTGAGTCCTTCGGCCTCGCACGAGTCCGCCAGCGCCGGTCTTTTCGAGGATGACGTTATCGCGCCGGAAGGCCCCATCGGCAGGGAGGCTGCAAATGACGTTATGGTCCGGTCCCTCGCTGAATCCGTGCCGGCGCCCGCAGCGAGATCGGGGAGGCCGCCAGGGGCACAGGCGGTCGCCGGCCGTGTCGAGGAACGAACATTGATCGACACGCGCTTGATCGCGGGAAATTCGCTGGCCAACGCCGGAAGAATCCTGTCCACGTAGTGCGACTGAATCCAGCTCTTCAAAAATTTTGTCGGTACCGAGAGGTAGACGTCCTGGTCCGAAAGCGCATCGAGTTCGAGGCACCCGAACCAGGACGAGAAAACTTCTTCCCCGAGCTCCGCGCGCAGCCGGCGGCGGATTCGCATCCACGCTTCGCCCTTGCCAGCGCCGCCGCCGCCGCGCGAGGAGGCCGTTTCGCCAAGGTCCCTTGGATCGGATATTTGTCTGCGCAACTCCGGCATCGGTCTTCTCCCTCGGAATCCGGGCAAAGCAGCGGCGACCGTTCAAATGCCGGCGCCAAAAATTGATGATGAGCGTGAAAACGGGATGGCCGCGAGGGCTAATCGAGCGCGCGCCGGCGGTCCCGCGTTGAAGCCCCGTAAGCTTTTCGAAGGCGCTCGGCCAGGGCCCATCCGGCCGCGTGGGGAAGCTGAACATACGTATTTCGAACAAAAGCCATCACGGCCGTACTCCCCCTCAGCTCCGCATTAGAGCCCACAAGGCTTGTTTAGGTCAAATCAAGAGAAAGCCTCGAATTCCGAACCAAACACTCCCGAGACCAACAACCTAGCATCACGTGGAAAGTCTCGACAGAGTATATATCCTTTCGACGCATTGCAGGACCGTGTTTGTCTAAATTTTACACGGCAGCACGACTGCGCTTTTACACGCCCTTCGCACGAACTATGCGGAAAGCTCTTAGGAGGTTCGTCGCGAACTCCGGAGCAAGCCAGTTCCAGACGGGGAGAAGACATTAGCATGGGCGAGCCGGTCCGCAAGCGCCGTTTGATGAATCCGCAAGCGCCGTTCAATTGATAAGTGACATTATCTTTTTCCCAGATACAAACGCGCGTGCTCAGGTGGGGCTTGTAACCGCCTGATTTCGCGCAAGTCCATCGCGCGCGAAAAGGCCGCGAAAAAAGTTTTTCCGCCACCGGGCAAGGTTACAAAAAATATCCGCGGTGCAACGTTGTCGCTGTGTAAAAGCCGGCCTGGCGGGAGCTTGTCGCACGGCTTTAAGGACAAGCCATTGGTTGGCATGGAAAATTTCTGTGCAATATTGCTCACTTTTATTTCCTTAACGCATTCACCCGCCGGCTGAGCCGCGAGACTTTCCGCGCGGCCGCCTTGGCATGCACGATTCCCTTCTGTGCCGCGCGCATGACCAATGGCTGGGCGGCATGCAGAGCGGCCGCCGCCGCGCCGGGCTCCCCCGCGGCGATCGCCTCCTCGACCTTGCGAACATAAGTGCGCATTTGGCTGCGGCGCGACCGATTGACGTCGGCGCGGCGCTCAATTTTACGGACAGCCTTCTTCGCCGACTTTGTGTTCGCCACCAAAAAATATCCTGGACACGGGCCAACGCGAAAGCGGCCTTCCACGACGGAAAGCCGGCCTGGCATCGCCTCTGGAGCATGATTTCGATACGAAAACCGGATTCACGATCACGCAAAGAGTAAGGGTTTAGGCGATCGGGAAGGTCGCGCCAATAATCACGAACCTTTCCCCCCGTCAATGGTCAACATCGGCGCCGGCGGGCGCGCCTAGAACTTAATCTTGTAAGCTTGATGCGCGGCATCGCGGCGCAATCGCCGCAAAGCATCATGCAGTGGCCATGCGATCGAGGATCGCGTTGACGCTGTCGATTGACGTGTCGATCCAGTCCGCGCGTTTTTCCGACTCGTTTTCGATTTCATGCAGCGCCTCGGCCAGCAAATAGAGGACGAGGAGGCGTATTCGCGTGCCTTCGTCTTCGATCCAGATCGGGCTGTCGCGCGCCGCCTCCATGTAAGCTTGGATGAAGATTTGAGAAAATTCGACAAGTTCCTCGCGAAATCTCGCCGCCGCGAGTGTCGCGCCGGGGACGAGCCGGGCGAGATCCCGTTTGGCGGCGGCAACTGCGTGAGCAAAGGAGCGCAGCATCACCGCGACATCGCGCAGCGGCGATGTTTTCGTGCGCCTTCGGTCAGGGGATATCGAAGGCCCTTCTCCAAAATCGACGATCACGACATCGTCCTTCACGACCAGGAGGCGGCCAAGACGATAATCCCCGTGAATGCGGATCTTGATCGCGCCATGCGGCTTCTGGACAAGCTTGCCGATCAGGCTGAAACACTCTTGCCGGCGGGCCAAGAGACGTTCGGCCCCTGTGCGCTTGTTGCCGCTCGTGTTCGCGGCAATCATCCGCAGGCGTGTGAAGGCGCGCTTGGCCAGAATTCTTGCCGCATCCGCCGTCTCGCGGACATCGTCGAACGTCAGCGCCTCGGCTTTGAATGCCGGATCGGCGGTTGGCGCCGCCAGCGCCTTGTGCATCTCGGCCGTGCGCGAGCCGAGCCGCCGCATGTGCGGCACATAGGTCGCGAATTCATCATGTCCGGCGCGGTCGTCTTGCCCGGCTGTCAGGGCGGCCGCCTCCAGGATGCGCTTCAACGCTTCGAGCGTCCATGTCCTGGCATCGCCCTGGTTGCGCATGAAACCTTGCAGGATCGCGAGCACGGTGCGGTTTTCCGCGCGATCGACGTGTTCGATCACGCCGAGCAAGGG
>DASYNQ010000101.1:0-6127 GCA_036008425.1 Methylocella sp.
TCGCCGATTCGTCGATCGAGGCGATGCCTTCGATCACGTCGCCGTCGCTGGGAATAAAATCGCCGGCCTCGACAAGAACGACTTCCCCGGTTTTCAAATCGATCGCGGACACGCCTTCGACGACGTCCCTCATGCCGCTCCTACCATAAGGATCGATGAGCCGTTTCGCCCGCGTGTCGGTGCGCGCCTTGCGCAAGGTCGCGGCCTGCGCCTTGCCGCGGCCCTCGGCCACAGCTTCCGCGAAATTCGCAAAAAGCAAGGTGATCCAAAGCCAAAGCCCGATCTGAAACGTGAATTTCAACGTACCTGCTTCCGCACCGGTCAGGAGCTCACGCAAGTAGAGGATCGTCGTCAGCACGCTGACGATCTCGACCACGAACATGACCGGATTGTGGATCAGGAGCCTCGGATCGAGCTTGCGAAACGCGTCCCAGATCGCCGGACGGATGATCGCCGGATCGAAACAAGGAGCGCACGTTGCGGCGTAAATTGTCTCTGGTTTTCATTGGTTGTGCCTCGAGTCCACCAGAAATGTTTCACGTGAAACATTTTTGTCTTTTTTTGCCATGTTTCCGGACAAAGAGCGGACGTCCATCTCGCCCCGGCAATGTTCCGCGGCGGTCAAAATAGGCTGCCGGCGCGCATCGCGAGATGCTCCTCGATAGGTCCAAGGGCCAGAGCGGGGAAGTAAATAAGGCCGCCCATGATCAAGATCACGCCGATCAGAAGACCAACGAAAAGCCCGCCATCCGTCGGGAAGGTTCCAGCCGAGGCTGGCACGAGCTTCTTGCCCGCTAGCGACCCGGCGACGGCGAGCATAGGTACGATTAACAGGAAGCGGCCGATCCACATGGCGAGGCCAAGCGTCGTATTCCAGAAAGGCGTGTTGGCGCTGAGCCCGGCGAAGGCGCTGCCATTGTTGCCGGTGGCCGAAACATAAGCATAAAGCGCTTCGCTAAAGCCGTGCGGCCCGGAATTGGCGAGGCCCGCGAGGCCCGGCGTAACCACGACCGCAATCGCCGTGAAGCCGAGCATCGACAAGGGCAGGATGAGAATGGCGAGGATCGCCATTTTGACCTCTTTCGCCTCGAGTTTTTTGCCGAGATATTCCGGGGTGCGGCCGACCATGAGCCCAGCGACGAAGACCGCGATGATCGCGAAGAGCAGCATTCCATAGAGGCCCGAGCCGACGCCGCCGAAGATGATCTCGCCCAGCATGATGTTGACCATGGGCACCATGCCGCCGAGCGGCAACAGGCTGTCGTGCATATTGTTGACGGCGCCGCAGGAGGCGTCGGTCGTGGCGGTCGTGAAGAGGGACGAATTGGCGATGCCGAACCGCACCTCCTTGCCCTCCATGTTGCCGCCCGCCTGGAGAGCGCTTGGTGCGGCATCTATGGGCAGGCTTGCGAAAGCCGGATTGCCGTGGCTTTCGGTGGCGTAGACGGTGAACACCCCGGCCAAAAACAAAATGCCCATGACCGCGAAGATCGCCCAGCCCTGGCGCTCCTTGCCGACCATCCGGCCGAACACATTGGTGAGCGCCGCGCCAATCGAAAAAATCAGCACCATCTGGACGAAATTGGTGAGCGCATTGGGATTCTCGTAAGGGTGCGCGGAATTGGCATTGAAGAAACCTCCGCCGTTGGTGCCCATGATTTTGATGACTTCCTGCGAAGCCACCGGACCCTGGGCGATCACTTGTTTGGCGCCTTCGAGCGTCGTCGCCTCGGCATAGCCACCCAGATTTTGCGGCATGCCTTGCCAGACGAAAAAAAGCCCCACGACGATCGCGATCGGCAAAAGCACGTAAAGAACGGTGCGGGTCATATCGACCCAGAAATTACCGATGGTTCGCGCCGAGCGGCGGGCAAAGCCCCTGATGAGGGCGATGGCGAGCGCGATGCCGGTCGCGGCGGAAACGAAATTATGCACGGTGAGCCCGGCCATCTGGGTCAGATAGCTCATCGTCGTCTCGGGCGTGTAGGATTGCCAATTGGTGTTGGTGACGAAGCTCACCGACGTATTGAAGGCGAGATCGGGAGAGACCGCATCGAGATGCTGTGGGTTGAAGGGAAGGACCGCCTGCAAACGCTGCAAGGCGTAAAGGGCGAGGAATCCCGCCAGGCTGAAGGTGAGCATGGCGAGGCCGTAGCTCTTCCAGTCCTGCTCCTCATCTTCTTTGACGCCGCTCAGCGCATAGATTGCCCGCTCAAGGGGTCGCAGTGGAAGCGACAAAAAAGTGCGCTCGCCTTTGAAGACGCGGGTCATATAATAGCCGAACGGCTTCACGAGAAGGACGACCACCGCGCAAAATAGCGCGATCTGAACAAAACCATTGACTGTCATGGCGTCTCTTTCTCAAAAGCGCTCGGGGCGTATCAAGGCGATGACGAGATAAATCATGACGACCGCGGTTACGATCGCGCCAAGCACGTTGTCGAATGTCATGGTTGTTTCCTCACAAGCGAGCGCAGGCGTTCAGATAGAGCGCCGTGACGGCAAAGGCCGCCACGCCAATGGTGACGAAGACGAAGTCGAGAGCGAAGCTCATCATTGAATCTCCTTGCCGGCAGGCCGCCGGCCACGCGCAACAGTGCTTTCATAATCGTTCCTCATGACAGCCCTCTTTTTTGGAAACACTCGGGCATCGGGAGAACGGCCTCACGCGGCACGGGAAAGCTTCACCGCAATGCCGGTGGCAACCAGGCGCTTGAGCTTCACGCCGGTCTCGTCAATCCGGATAACGCCGTCATTTTGGTAGTCGACCCGAATGATCGCGTCGGCGTCGATATCTTCGGCCTTGCGAATGAGTTCGCGCAAGACAAGCTCCCGCCAGTTCTCTTGCAGGGGGGAGCCGTGCGCCGGGTGCCAGGTCGAGGCAGCCTCGATCCTGCCGATCGGATAGAGAACACGTCCTCCTTCGATGTCGCCGGTCGAGCTGATACGCATGATCTCTATCTCCGTATTCACTTCATTTTTGACTCGGTTTACCTACTTCGCCTGAAAATGCTCCAAGCTAGCGATGCGGGTTCGAATATCGCGAACGGCACGTATAGATTCCAGGATGCTCAACGGCGCCCGATATAAAAATTCCGTATAACCCGCGTTCCCCGGATGATGCGCTCATTTGCTGCGCAGTTGGGGCAATTCAGCTATAATAATCAGCATATTGCGTGTTGTTGATCGAGGCGGCCATTGCGAACCCGGGGGGAATCGCATGGCGAGGTTCTCAGGCTCGATTCCGCCCGCCGGCGCATGGTTCAGTTTCGCGAACCGGGGGTCACCGCCGACGCGGGATTGCTTGCCTTTCGCCTAGACATCGAGATTCTTCCGCTGTTCGCCGATCGTCGCATGGATCTTCTCGCGGAAGGCGATGCGGTGGAACGCGTCGAGCACGGTCTTGCGATACCTCTCGACGATTGTCAGTGATTTGCGGGCTCCCAGCCTTGATGCGGGCGAAGCCAGTCAAAGGTTCCGCCAAGCGAAGCATGGTGGAAGACTGGCGGAGGGAGGTTCGATGTTCTTGACGGCGAGGGAGAGTTTGCATTCGGGGCGGCCGCGTGGAAGGGTAAGACCCGGCCGATTAGAGATCGGCGGCCATAATCGGCGTCTTGCATTCATGGAGCTTGGCGAAGCCGGCCTTGGCATAGGTGTCGATGAAGATAGGCCGATAGACCCGGCCAACCACTTTCAGCGTGCCCATGGAATGTGTCCTGCGCGCCGCAAGGCCCAAGACATTCGGGAACCAGACCCAAGGCGGTTGGAAAGCCGGTTCAACTTGTTATTGAATATGATTTCTCCTCAACAATTATAGAATTGAAGAGCAAACTGATCTTTTTCTTTAGGGCGGCCCTCCGATCGTTGTTCCTATGGACCTGTCTTGCCAGCGAGACGAAGGCGGCGCCGAAGTCTTCCCTTGCTTCATGTCCCCGCAAGGCATTCTCGATGTTCCAGAGCACGCCATTCATGGACTTAAGTTCTGCCTGGAGTTCGGCTAGCCGCGCGCCGCCGAGACCGCATTCGCTCTTGAGCTTCCGCAACAGCGTGAGTTCACGCCGGATATTTTCGAGCTTCGCTGCTTCCCCGATGTGACTTTCCTTGATCTCCAAGATCGTGATCTTGTCGATGAGTTCGCCAACCGCTCCGGGGATTGTGATTGCCGTAATTGCGCGCGGCGCGCCCGTCAACTGGGCAGCTTTTTCCGTAACATCTGCCGCAATGATCGATGCGATCCGCTTAAAAACAGACTCCCAGTCTCCTTTTTCAGTCTGGCGAAAGAGCCGCATGCTGGGATACCAAGGGCAATCGTCCCGGTGCATTAACCAGCGCCAATCCGGCACGCGTTTCAGGGCGAGAAAAACCGGCCTTCCCAAGGCCCCGGCAAGATGCGCGATCGCGGTATCCGAGGTAACGACGAGGTCGAGGCTCTCCATCGCCGCCGCGCAGTCCACGAAGGAATCGGGTCCGGCATCGAAATCGTCTCCCAAGCTCTCGATCGTGAACCGCCCGGCCGCCGGCGTTTCCATTTCGATGGCGGCTTGATCCTTCATGAGACTGATCAGCCGCACGTCTTCCACTGCCGCGAGCGGCGCGAAACAAGCAAGCGGAATCGGCCTTTGAAGGTCGATCAATTTGTCGCGTTGCCAGCCAACGCCGACTCGGAAACCTTCGGTGCCGATTCGCCCGGCCCATTTCGCGACGAGACCCGGTTCTGGATGAAGATACGGGATTGGCGCCGGAACGGTCTCCAAGCTGGTTTGGAAACCGCAAGGGAGGCTCATGAGCGCGCTTTGAAAAGCAAAGCTTTCGTTCGAATCGAGAGCTTCGACGAAACGAACCGCCTTCGGTAAGGTGCGCAGGAGCCGGTGCATGTTCTTGCGGCACAGCAAGGTAACATCGGCGCCGGCGTCCACGAGACATAGCAGATAACGCGAAAACTGGATCAAGTTGCCGACACCCTGCTCATCCCATACGACGATTGCTTGCCCGGCTAATTTCTGCCCCCCCCATATCGGCAAATCCGAAATGAGGGTTTTGGGCGGCGCATTCGAACGGTCCCAACGGCTTTCGAAATCTTCGAAGCCGGCTTTCAAGCTGCCCATGAGGAGGAGCGCGCCGGCCCGGTTGTTGCGCGCGTCCGGATAGCCGGGCTTAAGTTTCAAGGCCTCATCGAAATAGAACAGAGCCGCGTCGATCTGGCCTGCCTCCTTAAGAGACACGCCAAGACCGGACAAGGCTTCGGGATAATGAGGTTTGATACGCAGAGCTTCGTTATAGCAGACCACAGATTCCGGATGACGATTGAGTTCCTGCAAAACATTGCCGCGATTAAGCCACTTGTCCGGCGCCGCGGGATTAAGGCGGATGGCTTCATCGAGACTGGCCAAAGCCTCGCCCAGACGTCCGAGTTTATGGAGCGCCGCGCCGTGAACGCCAAGACTCTGCGAATGTTCCGGGGCGCGCCGCACGACCTCGTTGCAGGACAGAATTGCCTCTTGGGCACGGCCCAATTGAAGCAAAATATTGGCGCGATTGGTCAAGGCCGGCAAAAACCCCGGCCGGATTTTTAAGGCATATGCGAAGGCGGCAAGCGCGTCTTCGAGCTGACCGAACTCGTGGAGGATCTTACCGCGGTTGCAGGAGGCTTCGTAATAGGTAGGATCGAGCGCAAGCGCGGCATCGTAAGCCGCGAGCGCTTCCTGGGGTCTGCCAAGCCCTTGCAGGGCTATCCCTTTGTTGTAGAGCGCCTGCGGGTAACCGTCACGGTATCGCGAGGACAGGTCATAGGACGCGAGCGATTCCTCGAGACGGCCGAGCTTTTGCAGAACATTGCCTCGATTGAGCTCCGTTTCCGCATCGGGCGGACCGCGCCGGGCCGCTTCTTCATAAGCGGCAAGAGCATCTTCGTGGCGTCCGAGTTTTTGCAAGACGGAGCCCTTGTTGAACAAATTCGCGCTATCGCCGGGCCGTATCGTCTCGATGGCGTCGAAGCAGGCGAGGGCTTCGTCATGGCGCCCGAATCGTTCAAGCAAGGCGCCGCGATTCGTCAATGCCTCGCAATGCGCAGGGCTCCATTGCAACGCAGCCTCGTAAGCGGCGAGCGCATCGGTCATGCGCCCGAGGC
>DASYNQ010000102.1:0-2515 GCA_036008425.1 Methylocella sp.
AGGACGACGAGAAACGCCACGAGAGCGAGGTCCAGAAGCTGACGGATCAATTTGTCGGCGAGATCGATTTCGCGCTGAACGCGAAGGAAACCGAAATCATGCAAGTGTGAGCCGCTTCGATCTGCTATAAGCGGGCCGGCGAACCCACAAGGGACCGCGCGTTTAGTTTGGCGGGCCGTCCGCTGTTGCGGGCCGGCCGGATGACCCGGGGCAGGGCGGTCTTTTTGATAGAGGTGCTGCATGGAGTGGGGCTGTCTTGCTTAGGATAGAGGACGCCATGGGACGATGCCACGGGCGGCTGGCGGCCAGGACATGACAATGACATCCATGGTTGCCGAAGAGACAGCGCTTCCCGCGCGACGGCGCCTGACCGGCGCGCCCGTGCATGTAGGCGTGATCATGGATGGCAACGGACGTTGGGCGGCGCGGCGGGGACTGCCACGGATCGAGGGACACCGGCGCGGGCTGGAAACGCTTCGCGAAACCGTTCGCGCGGCGATCGAATTCGGGCTCGACTATCTGACGGTTTACAGTTTTTCCATGGAGAATTGGAACCGGCCCGTCCAGGAGGTCGCCGACCTCATGTCCCTTCTTAAGCGCTTTATCCACAACGATCTTAATGAGTTGCACAGGGCCGGCGTCAAGGTCAAGGTGATTGGCGCGCGCGCCAATCTGAAAGCCGACATCCGGGCCTTACTCGAAGAGGCGGAGGACCGGACAAAGGCCAACTCCCGTCTTACCTTGATCGTCGCCTTCAACTACGGAAGCCGGCAGGAGATTGCCGCTGCGGCACGGGCTTTGGCGGAAGAGGTGGCGGCCGGCCTCATCAAGGCATCCGAAATCGACGAGACGCTGTTCGCCCGCCATCTCGACACGGCGGGCATTCCCGATCCCGATCTCATCATCCGCACGTCCGGCGAACAGCGACTGTCGAATTTTCTGATGTGGCAAGCGGCCTATTCCGAATTCGTTTTCCTGCCGATGCATTGGCCGGACTTCGACCGGCAGGCTTTTTCGGCGGCCTTGGCGGAATTCTCGGCGCGCGAACGGCGGTTCGGCGGCGTGACGGGGCAATCCCGGAATGGTAAGTTGCTGGCCGGTGCCACGAAAACATGATTTATGCCGCCCGGAGTCCTGTGCTGCTTGCTATGCTGAGCGATGCCGCCGATGCGCCGGGCAAAAGCCCTCCGGCACCCAATTTTTCCGGGCGGCGTTGCTTGGCCGATCTTCTGCCGCGCGTCCTCTCCGCAGTTGTCTTGATGGCGGCGGCGCTTGTCTCCGTCTGGCAAAGCGGCCTCGTTTTCGATCTGATCTGGCTCGGCGCCGCCTTGGCGGTAGGGTGCGAATGGCAAAATCTGATCGCGGCACCAAACCGTCGCCTCCGCTTTTTCCTTGTTGCCCTGGGGCTCGTCGTTAGCGCGTATTTTGCCGGCAAGGCTTGGTTTGGCACCGCCTGCTCCCTGCTTGGCGGTTGCGGGCTTGCCCTCGCCCTGGCCGCGGGCCCAGGGCGGAGGATTTGGGCTTTTGGCGGGATCGTCTACGCGGGTTTGCTGCTCGTTTCCGCCGCCGCGCTGCATGGATCTGCGGACTATGGTGCAAGATCGATCATGTGGCTTTTCGCGACTGTGTGGGGCACCGATGTTTTCGCCTATTTCGGCGGTCACGTGATCGGCGGCGCCAAACTCTGGCCGAAAATTTCGCCCTCGAAAACCTGGTCCGGCACGCTTATCGGCGTATTCGCGGGAGCGAGTCTCGGCGCCGTGATTGGCGCAGATGGCCTCGGCAATCCGTGGCGAGCCCTGCCCCTTTTCGCGCTTGGCCTTGCCGCCGCCGCCGTCTCGCAAGGTGGCGACATCTTTGAATCCTGGGTCAAACGGCGCTTCGGGACAAAGGATTCGAGCGGCTTGATTCCGGGCCACGGCGGGTTCATGGACCGGCTCGATGGATTTATCGCCGCCGCCCTTTTCGCCGCCCTTTTTGGAAGGGCGCGAGGACTTGATTCAATCGCCGCTGGTTTGTTCGATTGGTTTTAAGGTGGTACGCATCTTTTCGAATGCCAGAGTGTTACTGTTTGGCTCACCGCATCTTCTTGACGCGTTTTTGGTGTGAACTCTTGCTGCGCCTCGCGCCAACATGCTCTTTGAGTAATTTGAGGGGGCGGCATGGAGAAAGTCATGCGATTGCGGCAAAGACCCGCGGCGGAACGCGAAGTCCGCAGCGTGGTTATCCTCGGCGCGACCGGATCGATCGGCAAATCGACCGCCGAGATCATTGCCGGCGCGGGCGGCGCTTTCCGGGTCGAGGCCGTCGCCGGCGGGCGGGATCCGCAAGCCTTGGCCCGGCTCGCCCGAGAACTCGGCGCGAAGTTCGCCGCCCTCGCCGACCCACGCGGCTATGCCCAATTAAAAGAAGCCTTGGCCGGCACCTCGATCGAGCCTGCGGCAGGCGAGGAGGCGGTCGTCGAAGCGGCGCTCCGTCCAGCCGACATCGTGATGGGAGCAATCGCGGGAACCGC
>DASYNQ010000103.1:0-1573 GCA_036008425.1 Methylocella sp.
AATGTCTTCGCGCAGACGGAGGCGCTGGCTTTCGGCAAAACCGCCGATCAAGTCAAGGCGGAAGGCACGCCCGATTGGCTTGTGCCGCACCGTCTGTTCGAGGGAAATCGCCCGTCCAACACCATCATGCTGGACGCGCTCACCCCGGCAGCGTTGGGCAAACTCGTGGCGCTCTACGAGCACCTTGTCTTCACCCAGGGCACGATCTGGCAGATCGATTCCTTCGACCAATGGGGCGTTGAACTCGGCAAGGCTCTTGCCCAGCGGATCATTCCCGAACTGGAAAGCGCAACGGAGCCAAAGCTCGAACATGATAGCTCGACGAACACGCTGATCCGCCGGTATCGCAAGCTTAAGGGAGATGCTTGATGCCGCGAGGATATGATCGTCCACTCTATATTCAGCCGTTCGATCATCGCGGCTCGTTCCAAACCAAAATGTTCGGCTGGCAGTCGCCGCTGAGCGATGCGCGGACAGCAGAGATCGCCGGCGCCAAGCGGGTCATCTACGATGGCTTTCTTGCAGCGCTCGCGCGCGGGGTACCGAAGGAGAAGGCGGGCATCCTTGTTGACGAGCAATTTGGCGCCGCCATTCTGCGCGACGCCGCCTCCAAGAAAATCACCACCGCTTGCCCGGCGGAGAAAAGCGGACAACACGAATTCGGTTTCGAATATGGCGAGGATTTCGCGCGCCATATCGAAGCGTTCGATCCGACCTTCTGCAAAGTGCTGGTGCGGTACAATCCGCAGGGCGATGGCGCGTTGAACAAACGCCAGGCGGCCAGCTTGAAACGCCTGTCCGATTTTCTCGCCGCCCGCGGCCGTAGCCGCTTCATGTTCGAGCTTCTGGTTCCGGCGGAGAAGATGCAACTCGACAAGCTCGCCGGCGACAAAAGGGCCTATGATCTCGAGCTACGGCCTCGCCTGATGGTCGAAGCCATTCAGGAACTCCAGGATCAGGGCGTGGAGCCGGATCTGTGGAAGGTTGAAGGGCTTGATCGGCGCGAGGATTGCGAGCGTGTTGTCGCAGCGGCGCGCGCCGGCGGGCGTCACATGGTGGGCTGCATCGTTCTCGGTCGCGGTGAGGACGACTGCAAAGTCCGTGAATGGCTCGAGACCGCGGCGGCTGTGCCGGGCTTCATTGGGTTCGCGATCGGTCGCACTGTTTTCTGGGATCCGCTGGCCGCCTGGCGGAGCAAACAAGCGACGCGCGATCAGACCGTCGCCGAGATCGCCCGGCGCTATCGTGAATTTGTCGATGTGTTCGAGCGGAAAGGGGCAAGCCTGTCTCCTGCCGCCTCGTCGGGCGTCCGACCGGAACGCCGTTCATCTATGGAGGGCTAAGCCATGCAGCTTGGAATGATCGGTCTTGGCCGGATGGGCGGGAACATGGTGCGCCGCCTGTTGAAGGGCGGCCATCAATGCGTGGTGTACAACCAATCAGCAAGCGCGGTGGCGGAGCTGGTCAAGGAGAAAGCCGTCGGCACCACGTTGCTGCCGGACTTCGTCAAGAAGCTAACGAAGCCGCGCGCCGTCTGGCTGATGGTGCCGACCGGCGTGGTCGATAATGTCAT
>DASYNQ010000104.1:0-2854 GCA_036008425.1 Methylocella sp.
GAAAACTCCGGTATGGACGGCGTCCCTCGGCGACCGCGAAAACATGGCGTCCTGCACCAACGGCGTGATGTCGTCGAGAGTAACCCCGGTATAGGGAGTGACGGAATCAAATCCCGCGTCGAGCGCCATGTTCACGTCGAACGGACTCATATGCTTCAGCGGGCTGAGCATGTGCAAAATATTCTTCGCGGCCACGTTTCCTCCCCTATCTTATTGCTGCTACGTGATGGTAGCGAAGGTTTCCCCTTCGACGCGCGCGCCGTGATTAACTCCCTTGCAGATAGCCATCTCTAGCCCCCACGCCGCGGCTTTTTCCTGGATGAGATCGCACAAACGCCGCGCCTCCTTCGCACCGGGGGCGAACGCGAAGCCGGTCGGCCCCCAGGACGACTGGCCGGTTCCTCTCGCGCCATGCCGTCGAAGGTCCTCCATCACCCGCGCCACGGCGGCGCTCGCGTAGGGCGCGCCGCCTTGGGCGGGGGCGAAATAGTCTCCGGCGATCTCCTGAAGACGCGCGATCGCGTCGCCAAACGAACCGATATCGTGTTCGGCCAGCGCCGGCAACGCCTTGATGAGAACGAGGCGGCAGATTTCCGCGGCCGAGGCGGCTTCGAAATCGGCCAGGCGCGCGAAGGCGGCTTGTTCGTCGCGGCCGTGCATGCCTTTGGTTCGCGGGTCGAGGACGACAATCACCCGCCATTGTGGCGGGAATTCCATGCGCGCAACGACCGGCGGCGTTACGGTATGGGCGCCGCGCCCAGCATCGACAATTAAGCCGCCGTGTTCGAAAAGGCCCAAGCCAACCCCGGAACGCGCGCCTCGCCGCAGTAGGAGCGCATCGTTTGAATCGTCTGGCGATAGGCCTTCCAGACGGCGCAAGCCGGTGGCGATGGCGAGTGCGAGTTGGGTCCCCGAGCCCAGGCCCGCATGCGCGGGAATGGCTTCGTGAAACGTTAAGCGATAGGCATGGGTTAGGCCGAAGTGGTGCGCGAGAAGAGCGAGATGGCGCGCTGCGCGCTCCGCCTCCGCCCCTTCGACGGCCGGCGCCGCCGCGCGGCGGATTGTCAGGCGGGTCGCGGGGCGGTCGATCGCAAGCCCGAGGCCCCCGAAACGACGCCCAAGTCCACCGTTCATATCGAGAAATCCGAGGTGAAGGCGGGCTGCGGCCGTCACGGTGACACTTTCGAACATGACCCGTCCTTTCCGGAGCGTCTTCCCCGCCTCTTGCCGAAGGCGCTCGCGTTTTGGAGCATGACCGTCGAAAAGTCGCAGATTTTCTGGACAATGTCATGCCGCAGGCAAAAAACCGAAAGAGCGGCTTGTTTCACGCGAAACAATCGTGTCCCAGAAGCGATAAATCAAGGGACCGATACGAGTCGGGCGAGCTTCCCTGTTTGGCGTGCCGTCGAATACAAAATGCCCGGCAAGACTTCGGGCCCGCCGGTCAGGGCGCAAATCGCGGCGTACAGCTTGCTTTCACTTTACCCCGGAATGTTTCAAGGCCTTGGCGACATCCGTCACCCGGCGGCCTTGGAAACGCGCGACTTCGAGGTCATCGGCGCTGGGCGGCGATGCCTGATTGTGGGAGACGGAACTCGCGCCGTACGGCGTCCCGGCTTTGTACAAGGAAGCATCCGCGTAGCCTGTCGGCACAATGATAAAGCCGAGATGCGCCAAAGGATTATACATTGAGAGCAAGGTCGATTCATTGCCACCATGCAGCGTCGACGTGGAGCAAAACACCGCGCCTGCCTTGCCGTTCAATTTACCCTGGACCCAGAGACCGCCAAGACTGTCGATATAGGCCTTGAGTTCGGACGAGACCGAGCCGAAGCGGGTTGGCGTCCCGAACACGATCGCATCGGCCCACTCGGCGTCCATGGCACTCGGCGCGGGGTGGCGCTCATTCATCGCGTCGGCGGCTTCCGCCCATCCTGTGGCCTTCGCCATTATCTCTGGGCTCACGAATTCCCGCGCGCGGCGCAGGCGAACCTCGGCGCCTTGCCGCTCCGCCCCCTCAGCAATGGCCTTGGCGAGCGCTTCGGTCACGCCGGTGCGGGAATAAAAAGCGATCAAGACGTTGACGTCGGCCATATGTCTCCAACTTCAATATATGCGCCGATTCCTTTAAAGAAACGAACAATGATTGACAAGCGTCGCGGCGCCGGCTCAACAAGGGGCGATTGATCGAGGATAACGCGCTTCTTGCGCCCGACCGCGCTGACCTCGATCCAATCGATCCTTCGACTCTACGCGCCTTTTCTGAAGGCGCGCCGCGCAAGCCCGGCGGCCGGCGGAAATCACCCGGCCGCGGCGATCGCTTCCGCGTCCGGCGGCGCTTTGGGCAATAGCGCCAAACGGGCGATGAGCGCTTGATCCTGCAAAATCGCCATGCGTTCCTTCGGGGGGAGCCAAGAAATCGCTTCATCGATGGTTCCGGCGTCCGAGAGCTTCGCATCGGCAAGCGCCCATTCCGGCGAAATATCGCCGTTCCGGCGTTTTTGACGGCGCGGCAGGCAGGCCACATGGAACGCGCGGAACTGCGGATCGGCATAAAGCGCGTGAAGCCCGCTCAAGGCTTCGCTGTCGAGCCACGCGGGCTTATTTGCCAAGAAATTGGCACGCACCACGACGGGCGGCGTTATCCGCTCTTCCGGAGTGATCAAGAGACCGGCGCGGCGCAGGGCGAGGCCGACGCTGAGAAGGCCAGTGCCCCAAGACAAGAAAATCGCCAGGAGGAGGCCGAGGATCGTCGGCGACATCCAGGCGACCAGCGAGGGCGAAATCGAAAGGCCGGCTACCAGGGTCAAAATACCCATCGCGACATGCGAGCGGTGGCGCGCGACAATGGCGG
>DASYNQ010000105.1:0-6349 GCA_036008425.1 Methylocella sp.
TTCTAGCACCGCAACAGGCCCGCGCAAGTCGCCAGAGCGAAAACCAGCGAGATTGAAGACGACGACGCAAGCATGTCCCGCTTTCGCTAGCACAGCCTCCAAACCACTGTCATAAAATAAATTACGATATTTCTTATTAAATCCCTTTACAAGCGCGCCGCAATATGTGAACATACTAGCAACATTTGGAGAACGTAAGGGAACTCAAAAATGCAAAAGCCAGCTTCGTTAGCGCGCAGATTAAGCCGTGTTTCGATGGAGGAAAAAACTGCGAAACCTATTGAAATCACGGAGATTGTCGAGGGCGCGCACTGCACCGCGGCCTATATTGAGAACTTGCGACCCTCGCCAACGGAGCGCGCTTCGCCAATTTGGCCCTTCTTCTCGCCAGGGCCCAGCTCGAAGCCGAGCTTTGGTCGTGTCCACGCAATTGAAGACCGGGTAGTGCTACAATTTTGGTTGTTGGGTCAGACTATTTTTCAGCCGCGAATCATCCTATTCTGGCGCACATGGTGACGCGCCATCTCATTCCCAATGACATCGCGGCGGACTATGAAGTGCATGAATGGCGGAATGCGACCGGCGTCCTGCAAACCGCCCACCTGAATGAATGGCAAGACATAATCGACGCCCTACGAGCGTTCCAATTCCGGCGTAGCGAGTTATTCATAGGCGGCGGCGGCAAGAGTATCATCGCTCAGCGGATCGATAACTTTCTTACGGCGCGTCAATGGAAAGAGAAAAAGTTCGCGACCAAGATACGTGTAGACGCCGAAGAGTCGGATTCTCCAACGCACAAAGTCGATTGCTTCAAGGGACACGTCGGCCTAGAAATCGAGTGGAACAACAAAGACCCGTTCTATGATCGCGATCTGAATAACTTTCGGCTTCTGTTCGATCTGCGCGTGATCGAAGTGGGCGTGATCGTCACCCGTGCAAGTAATCTTCAAGCGATCTTCAGATTCCTGGGGCCGAAGGTGGGAAATAAATGCGGCGCGTCCACAACCCATATGGAAAAGCTGTTACCGAGAATAGAAGGCGGCGGAGGTGGTGGCTGCCTGATCCTCGCCTTCGGCATTACGAAAGCGAAATATGTCGAGGACAACGCGCCCATCATTGCTGAACAGGCGAGCGAGAATGGTGACGAAGACAGCGAGTGAAGATCTTGCCCTATGTTCAGCGAACCGGCGCTTTTCGACGGTGCTCGCCGACCCGCCTTGGCGATTCCAGAACAGTACCGGCAAGGTTGCGCCGGAGCATCGCAGGCTGCGCCGCTATGGCACCTTGTCCCTCAATGAGATCAAGGCCCTTCCGGTCGCGACCATCATGGCCCCGACCTCACATCTATATCTTTGGGTTCCTAACGCCCTCTTGGCCGAAGGCTTGGCCGTCATGGCAGCATGGGGTTTTACTTACAAGTCGAACATTGTCTGGCATAAAATCCGGAAGGATGGCGGCCCCGATGGTCGCGGCGTCGGGTTCTATTTCCGGAACGTCACGGAGCTGGTTCTATTCGGGGTGCGCGGCAAGAACGCCAGAACGCTTGCGCCTGGGCGTAGTCAAGTGAATTTTATCGCGACCAGGAAGCGGGAGCATTCCCGCAAGCCGGACGAGCTTTATCCGATTATCGAGGCGTGTTCGCCCGGACCGTGTCTTGAGCTTTTCGCGCGTGGAGCGCGGCACGGCTGGCAAGTTTGGGGCAACCAGTCCGACGCTAATTACAGCCCGAATTGGCCAACCTATAAGAACAACAGCGCGGCCCTTATCGCCGCCGAATAATCGGCTGATTTTCAAAAGTGCCGCTACCGAAGATCGCCGCATGCTTCTCGCGCTCAAGACCGCCCGCGCAAACGGCATGCCCGCTTTGGCGCCGCCGCTGCCTCGCCAAGAGCGCTGGATCGTCCCAATTGCTCTTGGGTGCCCGAAGTCTTCCATTGACGCCGGCGCCGGGTCTTGTTCCGCAGGCTGTCGAAGTAGCAAGTCTGGGCGCCGCCGGTGGTCGTCGCCGGCAAGCCGAAGAGCCATGGGGCCGCCGGGCGGCGGATCATGCCGGGGGCCGGTCAATGTCAGCACCAGCCTCGACAACCGGGCCAAAAGTTTTCCCCGCATCGCCAGGCCGCCAACGTCTTCATCCGCCGCCAGGATCACGATACTGGCGCATTCCGTTCCGCTCGCAAACCAGACACTCACAACCTTGGCCGGGGTCAACGGCAAGCCATGGCTGAATAGTCACGGCCGCGGCAGGTCATCGCGCAACCGATCGCGTTTCGCTCAATCCGTGGACGCCAAGTCGCTGGTGCCGGGTCAAGACGCTAATTCCGCGGCATCGCTCCCCGCTGCGGCAAACTCGCCGTTCATGTCGCCGCCGCGGTATTCTTGGCGCACTCGCCGTTTACCGGTCAAAGAGTCATGCGCCCACGACGTGACATGAAAAAAATCTCGCGCTATTTATTCCATCGTGAAGCCAACCAATTTGCATGAGCGCGGGTGGATCCGATGGTGGCAGGACCGGAGATCGAACTGAAGTTTCTGTTCGCGGAGAGAGACGTAGCCAAAGTCAAGGCCCTGGTCGCGGCGGCCTCCGGTGCCCGGCAAGCGACCCATCAGCGCCTTCGCACGATCTATTTCGATACGCCGAACCAAGACCTTTGGAACCAAGGCTTCACTCTGCGGGTCCGGGCGATTGGGGAAACCCATGTTCAGACCGTCAAGCGGATCGCGTCCTCTCGCATCCAACGAGACGAATGGGAAGAGGAAGTCGGCCGGCCCAAGCCCGATCTGGGGCGCATCAAAAATGCCCCCCTCGCGCGCCTCGCCGGCAAAACTTCTATTCGCCGCGCGCTGAGACCCGCCTTCGAAGTGGATGTTGAACGCACGTCCGTCATGCTCGAAACCGGCGCAGGCCGGATCGAGGCCTCCGTCGACCAAGGCGCGATCGAAGCGAACGGTGCAAAGCTTGGCGTGCGCGAGCTGGAACTCGAATTGAAAAGCGGCGACCGGTCCGCCTTGTTCAACCTTGCCCGCGCCTTTGTCTCGCAGGCGGCGCTCCATCCAAGTCTAATAAGCAAAGCCGAGCGCGGGCATCTTCTTGCCGGAGGAGCCTGGGGCCGCGCGGCGAAAAGTTCAAAACCGCGCCTAGCCAAGAAAATGACATGCAAGCGGGCGTTCCAGGAAATCTGTCAGACCTGTCTGCACGACTTTCATTTGAATCTCCCGGGTCTCGAGAAGTTCGACAACATCGAGGCGCTTCACCAAGGGCGTATCGCGATAAGGCGCCTTCGCGCCGCCATGGCGCTTTTTAAACCCGTGGTCTTCGATTTCGAATATCAAAGATTTCGCGACGAACTGAAGTGGCTGGCGGGTTTGTTTGGCGCGGTGCGGGACATGGATGTCCTGCGGGCGAACCTCTTGCCGCCGGCCCCGAAGGATCAAGTGAACCCGCGGGCGGGAGAGTTCGTCGGCGCTTGCGAAGCCAAGCGTCTTCGCGCGCATCAGGCGGTCGTCGAAGCCTTGGACGGCGAACGCGCCCGGACCTTGCAGCTTGATCTCGCGGTGTGGATCGAAAACGGAAGATGGCAAAGGCAGTCCTCCGGCATCGCGGAAGATCCAGTACCAAGGTACGCCGGCGCCCGCCTAAGAAAACGCTGCGGAAAACTGGTGAAACAAGGCGCGGCCCTCGCAAACCTTGCTTCCGGCGCCCGCCACCAAATTCGCATAGAGGCAAAAAAGCTGCGCTACATGGCGGAATTCTTCGGCGACGTTCCAGGCGTCGCCAAGGATCATAAGCGCTTAAAAGAACTCATCAATTGCTGCGAAAAGCTTCAGACGGCCCTCGGCTCGATCCGTGACGAGGAGGTTATGGCCAATTTCATGGAAAATGAGGTTGGGATGGGCGCCGATGCCGCCAAGGGCCTGGCGAAGACAGCAATTTTGCCGGCCGGTCCACCCCCGCGACCGACGGGCGGGATACCCAAGGAACTCCAAAAGGCGGTCCGCTCCTATTCGAAATTGGCCGCGCTCGAGCCGTTTTAAGGCCATGGCAAAGGCCTTGAGTCAGGGCCGCACAGGGGCCCAGCGCTAGCAAAGGTGTTCATAAAGGGGGCGCCACAAACTCGCTCCGCGCCTATTGACAGCGAGCCACGAACCGGCAATCTCCCGAATCATGTTGCATGGCGCAATTTTCCGGCCACCCAGAAAAGCTTAGGGTAAAGCCAAACTCTTGATGTGGAAATCGCGTCGCATCAATGCACCCCCGCTATTGCAAGAAGGGCTGCGCATTTACGCGGTCGGCGATGTCCACGGTAGGGCGGATTTGCTCAAAGAGTTGTTTTCGCGGGTAGATGAGGATCTCAAGGAACACCCAATAGGCGAGACACTTCACGTCTTCCTCGGCGACTATATCGACCGCGGGCAGAACTCCGCGGCCGTTTTGGATTTGTTGATCGAACGCGCCCGCACCCATCGCATGTCGTGCCTCAAGGGCAATCATGAACTCTTTCTTTTCGAATTTCTCGAAAATCCCGGCGTTTTCAAGCATTGGGTGCAATATGGCGCCTTGCCGACGCTCGCCTCTTACGGCCTGACGCCGACCATAAATGCGGATCCCAAGGAACAGGCGGAGCTCTCCGCAAGCCTGTGTAACGTCATACCCAAAAGCCACAGTCAGTTTCTCGCCGGGCTAAAGCTCTGTTTCACCTGCGGGGATTTTTTCTTTGTGCATGCGGGAGTGCGGCCAGGCACGCCCCTGTGGCGCCAACGCGAGGAAGATCTGCTCTGGATAAGAGATGATTTTTTGTTGCACGAGGAGCCGTTCGAAAAAATTATCGTCCATGGCCACACCCCGGTCATGGAACCAGACGTGCGGAACAACCGCATCAACATCGACACGGGCGCTTATGCGACCGGCCGGTTGACATGTTTGAGACTGGAACGCGATAAGATTGAATTCGTTTAGAACATGATCCGGTTTGGCGGGACCGGATCATGTTTTAACTGTCTGTTTCCGGAGGATTTTTGGTTTCCCGTTCGCAACTCATGCTCCAGCCGTGTCGAACCGAATCGTTGAGATCGGAGGCGTCCCACCGTCGTTCCATGCTCTCCTTGTAAGGCTAGATCTCATGTTCTCATCGGCGCCCATGAGGCCGCGCTCGGCGCTCCTGGTCTTTGGCATTGGTCTCGGACTATCCGGCCTTCGGAGCTTCCGCAGTTGCTGAGACCAAAGCCCGCCGGCCTTCCTTTCGGTCACAACGGCACTGAGGCAGCCGCTGCGCGCCGGACCCGCGCGGTTCTTGCCGCGAAAATCGACGTGATTAGGGGAGATCTTTGGGCCGAAGCCGCATTCACCGGCGCGCGCTTCATGGGGGACCGATCGCTCGACGAGTCTCGACCGGGCCAATTCCGGACAATTCGCACGGGCCAGAGCCAACGCGGAGGCGGCCTTAGAGTTCGCCCCGGTCAATGGCGCGGCATGGCTTTTTCCGGCGAGCCTTCCGGCAAGTTCGCAGGACGGCGAGAACCGCGTTGGGACTCTTCTCGAACTGTCGTATTTCACGGCGCCGAGTGCCTTGGACCTCGCCCCCAGGCGCCTCGAACGCCGCAATTCGCTTGTCCTTAAAGTGCCGTGGGGTTCGACGATTAAGCCCGCGCGGCGAGCCGAGTCGCGGAGGCCGTGTCCCCGCGCAAAGGCCAAGCGAAACCGTTGCGTCCCGCCAATTCCGCAATAGCCAAGGGCAGTAACGATGAAGAAGATCAGGGTTGAAAATCCCGTTGTCGAACTCGATGGCGACGAAATGACCCGGATTATCTGGCATTATATACGCGACAAGCTCATTCACCCTTACCTCGACATCGAACTCGAATATTACGATCTCTCGATCGAAAACCGCGACGCGACGAACGATCGGATCACGGTGGAGGCCGCCAATGCCATCAAAAAACACGGCGCTGGCGTCAAATGCGCCACCATCACTCCGGACGAAACCCGGATGGAAGAATTCAAGCTGAAGCAAATGTGGAAATCGCCGAACGGCACCATCCGCAATATTCTCGGCGGCGTGATCTTCCGCGAGCCTATTATTTGCCAAAATGTCCCGCGCCTCGTGCCCGGCTGGACGCGGCCGATCGTCATCGGCCGCCATGCTTTCGGCGACCAATATAGCGCGACCGATTTCAAGGTTCCCGGCAAAGGCCGCCTCGTCATCAGGTTCGAGGGCGACGATGGGACGATCATCGAACGAAAAGTGTACGATTATCCAGGTCCAGGCGTTTCGCTGGCGATGTATAACCTCGACGAGTCGATCCGCGATTTTGCCCGTGCTTCGATGAATTTCGGGCTCATGCGCGAATATCC
>DASYNQ010000106.1:0-10685 GCA_036008425.1 Methylocella sp.
CTTGGCGGCGCGGGCGCGCCTTCGTCCCTCCTCCAGCATGGCGGCATTGATGTCGAGCACAACGACCTCGGTCAAGGGCGAGCCTGCCCTCGCCACCCGGAAGGCAATGTCGCCGGTGCCGCCCGCCACATCGAGATGGCGAAACCGGATTTTCCTGGACGGCTTGACCCTACTGACGAAAATATCTTTCCACATCCGATGGAGGCCGCCGGACATCAGATCGTTCATGAGGTCGTAGCGGGACGCGACCTTGTGAAAAACCGCGTCCACATGCGCCTGCTTATCTTGCAGCGGCATGCGGGAAAAACCGAAATGCGTTTCTTCAGCCATGTTGTGCGGTGCTCGACATGGGGCGGGGCATTGCGTCTGATTCTCGGGAATCATAGCGCGGGCCGTGGGCTATGGCTATGGCGGGGGCCGTCGCCGCTAGCCGCGCCGTAGGATGAACTTATTTATCCAGGCGCCCCACGCGGCTTCGCCCGCAAACGAGGCAGAGATAGAGCGCGAGCAGGGCGGCGATGGAGAAGAAAAACCCGTTGGGCGGGACGAGATCCATGCCGAAACCGGCGATTGGCGGGCCGCCGAGCATGCCGAGCGCGTAGAGCATGATGAAGGCGGCATTGGCGCTAGCTAAGTCCGGTCCGCTGTAGCGCGAGCCAAGGTGTGCTAGTCCGACGGCATAAAGGCTGCCGATGCCGCCGCCCCATATGACAAGCAGGCCGCAAAAGAGCGCAAACTGCGAAGGCCCGGCAAGAGCGAGCGCGATTGCCCCGCAAAGACAAATGACGGCAAGCAACAACAACAATTTGCCTCTATCCATCTGATCGGAGACGAAGCCGATGGGCAGTTGAAACAAAATGTTGCCGAGTGCGAACAGGGTAACGAACAAAGCTCCGGTTTTGGGGCTAAAGCCGGCGCGAAGGGCATAGACCGGCAGGAGGCCGAGGCTCGCGGTCTCGATTGCGCCGTGCAGCAATCCGGCAAGGGTGGCGACCGGAAGGCTAGTGAGGAAGCCGAGAACCGTGACGCTCGGAGTGCTCTTGAGCTCGGGCGCCTTGCCGCTCCAAAGGACAATCGGCAAGGCCGCGAGCGCGAAGAGGACCATGGCCGCCACGAAAGGCGCGGCGCCCGCGGTGCCGGCGAAACCAAGGATCAAGGGGCCAGCGGCAAAACCGGCCGCGAGACTGGTCGCGTAAAACCCCAGTACGAAGCCGCGCTGCCGCGGCGGAGCGATCGCGTTGATCCAATATTCGCTGGTGACAAACAATATGCTGAGGGCGCCGCTAAAGACCGCGCGAATGGCTAGCCATGCCCAGTAATCGCTCGTCAAGGCAAAGCTTAAGAGACTGAGGCCGCCGATGAGCAGCGCCAACAAAAGCAGCGGCTTAACCGCAACCCGGCGCGCCAGGGCCGGCACAAAGGCGGCGCCGGCGAGGACCGCGAACCCGCCGGCGGTGGGGTTCAAACCGATCGCATGCGCGCTATAACCTTGTCCGGCGAGGCGCAGCGCGAGCAAAGTCATGGTCAGCGAAAGGCCGGTGCCGACAATCGTCACCGAGGCGATCGCGGAGGCGAGCGCGGGAATCACGTCGCGGCGAGCGATGTCCCGGCCGGCGGGGTGGGGCGAGGCGTTCACTTGTCCTTGCTTTGGCGAATGGCGCCCCCGACGCGGCCGGCGTTTTCGAAGCCGTGCATGCGCAAGGCCCATCGATAGGGCAGTCGTATAGCCGCCGGGGCCGAAGCTGGCGGAAAGCGGTAGCCGCGATAGCTGATTTTCTTCATTCCCGTGGGCTACCGAACCGCCAGCAGGACCGCAAGCCCGAAGCGGCGTGACAAGGCCAGTTCAACAGGTTAGCAGGCGCGAATCTGTTGAGACGGCGCAATCCCTAAGCCACTTGTCTCGGACACCGATTTTAAGGTGTGCATAGCGCCCGATCAACAAACAGCCGAACCCGGAAAGATGGTACAAGCGCCCGAGGACGGCTGCCATGGGCAAAAAGAAACGCAGTAAGACGAAGGACCGGGAAGTTCCGCCTTGGAGGCGCGAGGAGTGCGTCCCGGTGACACTCGAACAACTTCAGCTCGCCAATAAGGTCGCCCACGCTCCCGCGACCGGCGGCATGGTGCGCAAGTCATTCGCCGCAAGCTTCGAGGAGGCCAGGGAAGCAGGAGAGTTGGAGCCCGGCAAGTCGTACCTGACGTTGACGGATCTGCCGATCAACCACGCGGCGCTTGCGATCTTGGATACGGTGCCCGACAAGACGCCGGAGGGAGAACGGCTGCGGAGGTCGCTACTGTGGCGCGTGATCTTTGCAGCTCCGGAGGTGTATGGCGACCCGCGCGCAAAGAAGTATCTGACTCAGGATGAGCACGGCAAATGGATCGCATGGCCGCTCGTTGAGGCCGTTGCGAAGACAGCGATGATTATGCCGGCTGCAACGCCACTCGACGCAATATTTGAGATGGCCGACAAACTCGCCGTCGAAGGGAAATGGGACGCCTCACTGCCCACCAAGGAGTTTGAGGGATAGCTCGACCCGTGGCCGGTCTGGGTCGTAGCGCTTGCTGATGCAGAGATCTGCGATCTGCCCATCATCGAGCCAAAGGATGCCGCTCAGGGCGTCGAGGAGCGCCTTGATATTGTCCACGTCGTCCCGGCGCCGGCGGCAGGCAACACGCTTAACGATTCGCGGCCCCACTATCAGCTCGCCGCGAATGTGACGATTCGAGATCGGGTTGGATGTCGCGACGCGCCTGTCGCTTGCCTTTGGCTGAAGTCGGCCGCGTTTGGCGGGGGGCGGTTTCGCTCTCTAGCTCGAAGCGGAGCGCGCCCGCTAGCGGGGCCACCTCGACGAGCCGCACCGAAACAATGTCGCCGAGCCGATGCATCTGGCCGGTGCGCGAGCCGATCAGGGCGTGGCGCGCCGGATCATGCCGGAAATAATCGTCACCGAGCATCGCCGCCGGGATGAACCCGTCGGCGCCGGTCTCGTCGAGCTTGACGAAAAGCCCAGCGCTGGTCGCGCCCGATATCCGGCCTTGGAACACCGCCCCGATCTGGCCCGCGAGATGGGCCGCGATCAGGCGCTCGGATGTCTCGCGTTCGGCGGCCATGGCCCGGCGCTCGGTGGCGGAAATTTTGGCCGCAATTTCGGCCAGTTCCTCGTTCGCGATCGAGGCCAAGCCATCAGACCCGAGATGCAGCGCGGAGATCAAGGCGCGATGAACAATAAGATCGGCATAACGGCGGATCGGCGAGGTGAAATGCGCGTAGCGGCGCAGATTGAGGCCGAAATGACCGTAATTCTCGACGGAATATTCGGCTTGTGCCTGGGTGCGCAGCACGATTTCGTTGACGAGATGCTCGTTGTCCGTGCCTTTTACGCGGGCGAGAATCCGATTGAATTGCGCCGCGCGAAGGACTTGGCCCTTGCCGGACTTGATGCCGATCGAGGCTAGGAATTCAGCAAGATTATTGAGCTTTTCGACCGATGGTTCGTCATGCACGCGGTAGATGAAAGCCTGGTGTTTCGCCTCAAGCATTTCGGCGGCCGCCACATTGGCGAGGATCATGAATTCCTCGATGAGGCGATGCGAGTCGAGCCTTGGCGGGGTCGAGATGGATTTCACCGCGCCCTTTTCGTCGAGGATGATCTTGCGTTCGGGAAGGTCGAGATCGAGCGGTCCGCGTTTGTCGCGGGCGATTTTCAGCGCGGCGTAGGCCTCGTAAAGTGGCACAAGGACAGCGGCATGGAGCGGGCCCATGGCCTCGTCCGGTCCATGGTCGATCAAAGCCTGCGTCTGCGTATAGGAGAGTTTCGCCGCCGAGCGCATCATAACCCGATGGAAACTATGGCTTAACTTATGTCCATCGGCGGCGACAACGATGCGGGCGGCAAGCGCCGGGCGATCCTCGTTTGGGCGCAGCGAACAGAGGTCGTTGGAAATCCGCTCCGGCAGCATTGGCACGACACGGTCGGGAAAATAGACCGAATTGCCGCGCTCCTGCGCCTCGCGATCGAGCGCTGCGCCGGGGTGCGCATAGGCGGCGACATCGGCGATCGCGACGCGCAAAATAAAGCCGCCGGGATTGGCCGAATCGGGGTCGCGCTCGGCGTGGACCGCGTCGTCGTGGTCCTTCGCATCCACCGGGTCGATGGTTACGAGCGGGATCGCGCGCCAATCCTCGCGATGGGCCATGGCCGCGGGTCTCGCCCGCGCCGCCTCGGCAATGACCTCCGGGCCAAAGACGTGCGGAATCTGGTGCGCGTGGATGGCAATGAGGCTGATCGTTCTTTCATTGTCGACGGCGCCGAGCCTTTCGCGGACTTTTGCCGCTGGAAGACCAAGGCGGCCGGTGCGTAAAACCTCGACGGCAACGAGATCGCCGTCGCGCGCCGCGCCTTCGTCGCCAGGGCCGACGCTGAGCTCGCCGCGATTTACGTTTTTCTTGTCGATCGGCATGATCCGGCCGCCGCCGCGCGGACCCGCGCGAAAAATCCCGAGCACTTGCGTTGTCACGCGCGGCAAAAGCTTTACGACGCGCCCGGTGTAGGCAGGTTCGCCGGGCTCCGCGCCGGGCACCAGTTCCACCCGCATCAAGGCGCGGTCGCCGGGGGCAGGCGCGGGCGCACCCGGCTTTTTCCTGTCCTTGACTGTGACCAGGATTTGCGGCGCCGGCCCTTGGCCCATGTCCCATTCGGCGGGCGCGGCGAGGAGATCGCCGTCGCGGTCGCGCGCGATCATATCGGCGAGAACGACCCGCGGCAGGAGGCCAGGCGTATGCAAGCTCTTGCGCTTCCGTTCGATGGCGCCCTCGGCCTCGAGGTCTTTCAGCATGCGTTTAAGGGCGATCCTCGCGGCGCCGTTGACATTGAAAACGCGAGCGATTTCCCGTTTGCCGATTTTGCCCCGCGTTTTGCTGCCAAAGGCTTCGCGCTCGCGGGCGATGAAGGCCAGAATGTCCGCGCGGGAGGGCAAAGCTTTATCGCGCCGCTCGTGCGCAGGTTCGGCGATGTCCTGTCCGGAATCTCTCGCACCGGCGGATTTTTTCACGCTCGCCTAGCCTTTTTTGATTTTTGCGCCGGTGGCTTGCCAGCCGCTTTCCTCGGTGCCGCCGCTGCCTTGGTGTTCGGCGCGGCCCGCTTGGTTTTTTTGGCGCGCGATCTTGTGCCAGCCCCCTGCTTATCCTCGATCAAGCGTATCGCCTCTTCAAGCGTGATCGTCTCGGGCGACATGCCGCCTTTCAAGGTCGCATTGGTGTTGCCGCGATTGACATAGGGTCCGAACCGTCCCGCGCGCACGGTTACCGGTCCGCCCGAGGGATGCGCGCCAAGCAGGCGGCCTTGGATGCTCGCATTCCCCCCTTGCCCAGCAACTTTCGCGGCGACAAGCGCAATGGCGTCTTCAAGCGTTAACGTGGTGGCGTCGGCATCGGGCGGCAAGGTCGCGTTGATTTTGCCGTAATTGACATAGGGGCCGTACCGCCCAGCCTTGACCACGACCTTGCCGCCCTCGGGGTGTTCGCCGAGCACCCGCGCGGGCGCGCTCGCGGCGTCGCCGAAACGCCGGCCGGTCAATCCACTTTCCTTGGCGACAATGAGGTCGATCGCGCGATTTTCGCCGATGCTCAGAATGTCGTCGTCCTTGCCGATGCTCGCATAGGTCTTGCCGTGTTGGACGTAGGGACCGAAGCGGCCGATCCCGGCCAGGATTGGTTCCTTTGTCTCGGGATGTCTGGCGATCTCGCGCGGCAGCGAAAGCAAGCCGAGTGCCTGGGCGAGGGTGATTCCGCCTGGATCGATGTTTTTGGGCAACGAGACCCGCTTTGGCTTTTCACCCTCGCCTTGCTGCACATAGGCGCCAAACCGGCCATCCCGCAGGGAAATCTCATCCCCCGTTGCGGGGTCCTGGCCCAAAATCCCGACGCCCGCTCGCTCGCCATTGGCGGCGCCATCCGCGCTTGTGTTCGCCAAGGTGCGGGTGAACTTGCATTCGGGATAATTCGAGCAGCCAATGAAGGCGCCGAATTTGCCGAGTTTTAGCGACAGCTGGCCTGTGCCACAGGACGGACACGCGCGCGGGTTCGAGCCATCTTCCTTGGCGGGGAAAATATGCGGCCCCAAAAGCTCGTTCAGACTGTCCAAAACTTGAGTCGTGCGGAGATCCTTGATGCCGGCGAGCGCACCGGAAAAATCCACCCAAAAATCGCGCAGCACCTGCTTCCAGTCGAGCTCATGGTTGGAGACGAGGTCGAGTTTCTCCTCAAGCGCGGCGGTAAAGTCATAGCCGACGTAGCGGGTGAAAAAACTTTCCAGAAAAGCCGTCACGAGACGGCCTTTGTCTTCGGGGATGAGCCGCTTCTTGTCGAGGCGAACGTAGTCGCGCTCGCGCAAAACCGCGAGGGTCGAAGCGTAGGTCGAAGGCCGGCCGATGCCAAGCTCCTCCATGCTTTTGATGAGTGTCGCCTCTGTGAAGCGCGGCGGCGGCTCGGTGAAATGCTGGTCCGCCGCGATTTTGTCCTTACCAAGCGCGTCGCCTTTGGCCATCGCGGGCAGACGGTCGCCGTCTTCATCCTCTTCGTCGTCGCGGCCTTCCTGATAAAGTTTCAAAAAGCCGTCGAAACGAATGACTTGCCCGGTCGCACGGAGATCGATCGTTCGCGGGCCGGCATGTGCCACGATATCGGCCGTGGTGCGTTCGAGTTCGGCGGATTCCATTTGGCTGGCGACGGTGCGGGTCCAGATGAGTTCGTAAAGCCGCCTCTGATCCGGTTCGAGGCCGCGCGCAACTTGTTTTGGCAAGCGGGCGGGATCGGTCGGGCGGATTGCTTCATGCGCTTCCTGGGCATTCTTGGCTTTCACCGTATATTTGCGCGGTACCTTCGGGACATAACGGGCACCGAACTCCTTGCCGATGACATTGCGGGCGCTCGCGATCGCCTCCGGCGCGAGATCGACGCCGTCGGTGCGCATATAAGTGATGAGACCAACCGCCTCGCCGCCGATTTCCGCACCTTCATAAAGCCGCTGGGCGAGCTGCATGGTCCGCGCGGGCGCAAAGCCGAGCTTGCGGGAGGCTTCCTGCTGGAGGGTCGAGGTCGTGAACGGCGGCGGCGGATGCCGCTTGGCGGGCTTGGCCTCGATCCCGGCCACCGAGAATTTGGCCCCGTCGAGAGCCGCCTTGAAGGCTGCCGCTTCCGCCTCCGAGCCAATGTCGAGGCGATTGATCCGCTGGCCATCGGCCCCCACTAGCCGGGCAACGAAAGGCGCCCCGGCCGTGGTCTTCAAATGCGCCATGATGGACCAATATTCACGCGACACGAATTTTTCGATCTCGAGTTCGCGGTCGCAGACCAGGCGCAAGGCGACGGATTGCACCCTCCCCGCCGAGCGAGCGCCAGGCAATTTGCGCCACAGCACCGGCGACAGATTGAACCCGACGAGATAATCGAGCGCGCGGCGGGCGAGATAGGCATCGACGAGCGCGGCGTCGATCTCGCGCGGATGCTTGATGGCCTCGAGGATCGCGGCTTTGGTGACCGCGTTGAACACAACCCGCTCCACGGGTTTCGTCCCGAGGACTTTTTTCGCTTTCAACACTTCGAGGACGTGCCAGGAAATCGCCTCGCCTTCGCGGTCGGGGTCCGTGGCCAGAATGATCCGGCTCGCTCCCTTCACCGCCTTGGCTATTTCCGCCAACCGTTTGGCCGATTTGGAATCGACATCCCATAGCATTGCGAAATCGCCGTCCGGATCGACCGAGCCATCCTTCGCCGGCAAATCGCGAACGTGGCCATAGGAAGCATGAACTTCATAGCCTTTCCCAAGATATTTGGTGATCGTCTTGGCCTTCGCCGGCGACTCGACGATGACGACATTCATAAAATGATCCCTCGTTTTGCCAAAGGTTCTGTCATTCCCGGCGCGTGCAAAAGCCCGCATATACTCAAAAAAATCAAATGGCGGCGCTCACCCCGCCAAGCCAAGAGCCAGAGCTTGGCCGGAATTGACGTGCGAGAGGATGGGGGAGCGCGGGCCTATAGTCAAATCGGCCGACAAAGTGTCAGGCCAGTTGACCCATTCCATTTCATTTCAAATAAGTTTTAGCCAAGCCCGAGCATAGCACCGGCCAAGCCTCTGCGCTGGGCAAATCCGGTATTATGGCGCATCTGCGACAAGCGGTCTAACCCGCCCCCGATCTCACATTTCCGAAAAGAGGTGTGAGGTGAATCGGCTCGCGCGGTGTACCGCTCGTGCTGCCTTTTGTAGAATCGCCATCTCGTTAAAGTGCGCTTACTGGAGAGGCGGCGCGTCCTATGTTGTTCAAAAAATATTGGAAGTCGATTCTCGGCGTCGCGTTTTGGCTCTGGCCGATTTGGGATTTCATTAAGTGGTGCCTTGACTGGCGGGGCCGCGTTGACGCCCTTGCCGCAACCTATCACGACATCGGCGGCTATCACGTCTTGATAGCTTACCTTCTCAATCCGCCATCGTGGCTCTATCCGCTATTCATATTCACTGGCCTTGCACTGATTTGGTGGGACTTACAAAGGCCCAAAAAGGCAAATTTAACCACTTCCGCCGAGAATGGCGATCTCCCACCAGGAACCGTTGTCTCGCTCGATGGCAGTTGCGATTTTAAGATTGGCGGCAAGAATTTCGAATGTGAGGGCAAGCTTGCTTACATGCATTTTACGAACGGACGGACGCAGATTAATGTTCTTCCGAAGGTATTGGGTGCCGTCGCCTTCAGCGGCGGGAAAGACTTGCAGATAAAGCCAGAATATTACTTCCTGACTGTAGACCGACTCATCCTAAGCGGAGGGACGGTCGTTCCCGCCGATGGGTTTTGCTCCATACATCTCCAGGCGGACGGCCAGATCGTCTACATGGTCGAAGGCAATGCACTCGCCCACGACGGGCGCGTATTCGAATTTAAGTTCACGCCAGATCCGAAACCTCCGGACATATTTAATATCTAAAATTCAATTAAATATCATCCAACCTTACGCCATCAAGCTCCAGCGCTGCAAGACAGGCCAAAAAGAACGACACGGCAAATGTCCCGCGCGCCAGCTTTGCGGTGCCATGCGGCAGAGATAGGCGCGCGGCGTTAGAATTCTCGCGGCAGTTGCGCCATAATACCCGGCAAATCCTCGTGGTTTCTCGAAGCCTCTTTACAGGGAGCGGCGTGAACCGGGGCGTTCGTGGAATGCAAGGCGGAATTCCGGGCGTTACAAGTAAAATCGCGCAGCGAAACCACGCGGCGCGCCCACGCCGGCGTGGCGGGCGTTATATTTTACTTTTTAACAGGCAGGCTCTGCAGCTTGGTGCCGGGCGGCGCCCCCTCCGGAAAAATTTCGAACGCGATGACCGATCCAACCGCGTCGGTTGGAAAGTCGAAGGTTCTCCCGGCGTTGCCTTGCGCGTCGGTTCGAATCATTCCGAGCTGGCGGAAGCATTTCAAATAGACGTGGTAGCTCGTATTCGGTGTGGTTCCAGCAAGGCGTATGGCGGCCGTTGATGTGGTACTCGTCTCAGGGGACACCGTCGCGGACCCGGCGGCGACGGCTGAACCAGTGTCAGCGACGTTATCATTGGTGCAGCTGCCTTCGTCCTGACGCACAAGCGCAACCGTCGTCGCCGTCTTCGTCGCGAGCGGGAGCTGGACCGGACAAGCGGTGCCGTCCCGCGCCAAAATCGTGTAGGAATATGTCTTGTCGCCGCTGTCGGCCTTCACGACATTGCCGATTGCCGCACCGGCCGGAGCGCTATCGGCCGACGTGAAATCGGCATGGTCATTGTACCAGCAAGTCAGCGGTTGATTTTGCGCAAATGCCGCACCCGCGCTCAATAAAATCACCGTAGCCGTCAAAATATGCTTCCAGATGGTTTTCATGGCGTTCCGATTTTTGATGACAGCCTTTTCCGGTGGAGCTTGACCGGATCGCGCCGGAAAATGCAATATGACAAAAGGATGAAGCGCTTCACGATTTTCTGAAGGCGCCCCCAAGAAGGCAATCTTGGGGTGAAATCCCTAGCACGCCCGGGATCGCTTGGATATTCCCGCGCCCCCGCCGGGACTCGGCGGAGACGCTTGACCGGCCGAAAACTGGTTAATATGTGGGTAGATTGTCCACATCTCCACTAACTATCGTGCCGGGGCCGATTTCCGTCCTATAGAACAGGTCGATGGTCAACCCGGCGAAAGAGCCCGCATTTCCACACCGGCATCTGCTCGGAATCGAGGGGCTTTCCGCGCAAGACATCAGCTTTCTTCTTGATCTCGCCGAGGCGGCGATCGAAGTATCGCGCCAGGTCGAGAAAAAGCGCTCGACCTTGCGCGGAAGGACTTTGATCAACCTCTTTTTCGAGGCTTCGACCCGGACTCAATCGTCCTTCGAACTGGCCGGCAAGCGTCTTGGCGCCGACGTCATGAACATGTCGGTCGCAACCTCGAGCGTCAAGAAGGGCGAGACGCTGATCGATACGGCGATGACGCTGAACGCGATGCGGCCCGACATTATCGTGGTGCGCCATGCCCAGGCCGGCGCGGTGCATCTTTTGGCGAAAAAGGTCGATTGCGCGGTCGTCAACGCGGGCGATGGCGCGCATGAGCATCCAACCCAGGCGTTGCTCGATGCGCTCACGATCAGGCGCAACAAGGGCAGGATCGAAGGTCTC
>DASYNQ010000107.1:0-12284 GCA_036008425.1 Methylocella sp.
GGCGTTGGGCTCGGGCGTCTCGATCCAGAATTCACGAAAAAAAGGGAACTCCTCGGCGGTGGTGCCCGCCCCGACCGCGAGCGCGCGCGCCGACATTCCATAGCGCTGGTCGCGGCCGAGAAAGCGAAAATAGCTGGCGCCCAAAAAGGCGATGACCTCGTCGAAGACCTTGGGCCTGTTCAAGGGGTAATGCAGACGAAAACCGGCGAAGCCGAGATTGACCGGCAACGGCTTGTCGATCTTGGTGCGGCCGTAATCGAAAAGATTGGCGGCATAGGGAATGGGGGTTGGAATGCCGTCGCGGAGGGTGTTGATGGTCACCGGACGCCGGTAGAGATGTCCGAGGTGGAACAATTGCAGCCGGAACTGGCTCCCGTTGGTGGCGAGAAAAGCCTTGTCCGGGCGAAATCTGATGTCGCGCCAGGCATCGAAGTCGAGTTTGTTCAGCGCTTCGGGAAGCGCCGGCGAGGCGGTGTCGAAATCCGCCGTGGTCAGGTCGCGGGCGCGGCGCACGACATCGTCGAAGTCGAATTTCGGCGGCGCCTGCGGCGGCTTTCCAGGTTGGGCCGGCGCGGACCGAAAAGTTGATGGCAGAGGGCCCGAGAGAACGAGATATTTGACCAGCGTGCGGCGATTAAGGTCGGTCATGGACTTCAGGACAAGGAGGGTCATGCGCCGTCAATTTGGCGGGGGAGCGTGGTTGACTGGGTACTCACCTTTTTGGCCAGCGGCAAGCGGAAGGCTTCGCTTTTTTCGGGATCCGAAGAAGAAGAATAAGCGACCGATAGGCGGTAGTGCATCAGTTTGACGGCGGCGCCCATTTGTCATGACGACCGGCGAGGCGTTTCGCACAGAGACTTTCGAACGCGCATGAGCGCGCGCCTTCGGTCACGTGACCTTCTAGAATTTTCCGTTTGGCGAGGGCGCGAACATCGAAACAGACATGATGAACGACACGGTCGGGATCGACGAGGCAGGACACCCCGTATCCTGTCACGCGCGCACGGCTCGTATCATTGATCGGGACCTTCGCGGTCGGACTTTATCAGGACCAGCGGAGATGGTTCCAGCCGGACCGCAAGCCGCCGAAAAGTTCAGAGCGTCAGAAAAACCACTTGCCAATCGGGGCCGTTTGCATGTGACGGGAGCGGCCGGTTCGTCACACTCGGTGCCATGAGACGAAAGGCAAGTCGCGATTTCCGGTGGCGGCGTCTATTACATCGAGTCTCGATTTGTCCAAATTATTCTGTATCAAATGATTCCAATTGGCCAGGAAGCGCTTTACGCTGCGGATCATGCCAAAGAGTGCGGCCCACGATCCTCTTTCGCCCGATCTAGCACAACCCGCGCCAGAAGCGGGCCTGCCGTTGCATCCCCCCGAAGGCGCCACCGAGCCAAAAATCTCGCCGGTAATGGCGCAATACAGCGCGATCAAGGCGCAAAATCCTGGTTCTCTCCTGTTCTACAGGATGGGCGATTTCTACGAATTGTTTTTCGAGGACGCCGGGAACGCCGCCAGGGCGCTTGGTATCGTTCTGACAAAGCGCGGCAAGCATGAGGGACGGGATATTCCCATGTGCGGCGTGCCGGTCGAGCGCGCCGAGGATTATCTGAACCGGCTGATCGGCCAGGGCCACCGCGTCGCTGTCTGTGAACAGGTCGAGGACCCGGCCGAGGCAAGAAAGCGCGGGACGAAATCCGTGGTCAGGCGCGAGGTGGTGCGTCTGGTGACGCCAGGCACGATTACCGAAGAGCTTCTGCTCGACCCCGTCCGTGCCAACAGCTTGCTCGCCATCGCGCGGGGGAGTGAGCCGGACTTAGCCTACGGGCTCGCCAGCGTCGATATCTCGACCGGCGCCTTCATCGTCGCCGAAGCCTCCGAGGGTGCTCTCGAAGCCGAGATTTCGCGCTTCGATCCGGCCGAAATCGTCGCTACCGAAGCGCTTTGCACGCTTCCTTCCCTTGCGAGGCTCGCGCTCGACACGAAGCTTCCCGTGACCCCGCTTGGCCGCGAAGCGGGAGCGGGGTCAAGTGCCGAGCGTCGCATCAAGGACTATTTCGGGCTCGCGACGCTGGACGGATTGGGCACCCTTTCCAGTGCCGAAATCGCCGCCGCCGCCGCCGCGATTTTCTATATCGAGCGTACTCAATTCTCGGCGCGCCCGGCGTTGAGCCTGCCAACGCGGCTCGTGCCCGGCGCGCGGATGGAAATCGATGCCGCGACGAGAGCCAATCTCGAACTCACGCGCACCTTCGCCGGCGCGCGGGACGGGTCCTTGCTGGCAACCATCGACAAGACTGTCACGGCGCCGGGCAGCCGCCTGGTCGCCGAGCGCCTGGCGGCGCCTTTGACGACTCCCAAGGAAATCGAATGCCGCCTCGATGCCGTTGCGTTTTTTGTCGATGAACCAGACTTGCGCAAGGATGTGCGGGCCTGTCTTAAAGCCGCGCCGGACATGACCCGCGCGTTATCGCGCCTTGCGCTTAATCGCGGCGGTCCGCGCGATCTCGCGGCAGTGTGCGGGGGGATCGAGGCAGCCGTGGCCGTCGCGCGCTTGCTGGCCAAAACCGGCGGCCTTCCGCAAGAGCTTGGCCAGGCGAGCGAGGCCGCCGCCGAGGTGGACCCAGCCATCGACACGCGTCTGAGCGACGCGCTTGCCGAAACGCTACCGCTCAACCGGCGCGACGGCGGCTTTGTGCGCGCGGGCCATGACCCGACCCTCGACGAGCTTCGCGCGCTGCGCGACGAAAGCCGGATTGTGATCGCCGCGATGCAGGCGCGTTATGCCGATTTGGCGGGAACAAAGCAGCTAAAGCTCAAACACAATCATTTTCTCGGGCATTTCATCGAGGTGCCGCAAGCGCAAGGCGAAAAACTGTTGAAGCCGCCGCATGACACGATGTTCGTGCATCGGCAAACCATGGCGGACGCGATGCGCTTTTCGACCAAGGAACTCGCCGAACTCGAGGTCAAGATCGCGTCCGCCGCCGAGGAGGCGCTCGCCCGCGAGCAGACGATTTTCGAGACCCTGGCCGCGCTTGTCCTCGGCGAGCAGACGGCGCTCAAGCGGCTCGCTGCCGCGATAGCGGCAATCGATGTCGCGGCGGCGCTCGCCGAATTGGCGGAAGCCTCGGATTGGACAAGGCCCGAGGTCGATGGCTCGCTTGTCTTTGAGATCGAAGGCGGGCGGCATCCCGTCGTCGAGGCGGCGCTGCGCTTGGAGGGCCAAGCCTTTGCCGGGAACGGCTGCAAGCTTTCGGGCTCCCCCGGCAAAGGTGGCCGGATCGCGGTCGTGACCGGCCCGAACATGGCCGGCAAATCGACCTATTTGCGTCAGAACGCATTGATCGCCGTCCTAGCCCAGATGGGCTCCTTCGTCCCCGCGAAACGCGCCCATATCGGCGTCATCGACAAGCTTTATTCGCGGGTCGGCGCGGCCGACGATCTCGCGCGCGGCCGTTCGACGTTCATGGTCGAAATGATCGAGACCGCCGCGATCCTCAACCAGGCCGGCGAACGCTCGCTCGTGATCCTCGATGAAATCGGCCGCGGCACCGCCACTTTCGACGGTCTTTCCATTGCCTGGGCGGTGATTGAGCATCTGCACGAGAAAAATCGCGCGCGGGCGTTGTTCGCCACCCATTTTCATGAATTGGCGCGGCTTGCGGAAACACTCGACCGGCTGGTCAACCTCACCGTGCGAGTCACCGACTGGAATGGCGAAGTGGTTTTCCTGCATGAGATCGTCCCTGGAGCCGCCGATCGTTCCTATGGCATCCAAGTCGCGAAACTTGCCGGCCTCCCCGCCCCGGCCGTTTCCCGCGCGCGGGCGCTGCTGGCCGAATTCGAGGCCGCCGAGCGGCTTTCCCATGCGGACCGGCTGGCAGCCGATCTGCCGTTGTTCACGGCGGCGAGCCCGCCGCCCGCGCCGCAGCGCGACGTTCTCGGGCCAGCCCTCGACGCCATCGACCCGGACGAGCTGTCGCCCCGCGCGGCGCATGAGGCGCTTTGCCGGCTCAAGCAGCTTCGCGCCAAGAACCGGTAACTCGCCAGGCCTCGGCGACGCCAGACACGCAATAGGTCTCGCTCGCAGGCCTATTCGGCGGCGGGAGTTGCCTTCTTTGCCTTGGCGGCAGCCTTAGTTGCTTTCTTGGCGACCTCGCGCGCGGCCTTGGCTGCGGGCGTCTCCATCTTCTCGGCGATACGCGCCGACTTGCCGCGCCGGTCGCGCAGATAATAGAGCTTTGCACGCCGGACCTTGCCACGCCGCACCACCTTGATCGATTCGATATTCGGCGAAAGCACCGGGAAAACGCGCTCGACGCCCTCGCCATAGGAGATTTTGCGTACCGTGAAGCTCTCGTTGATCCCGCCGCCGTTGCGGGCGATGCAGACGCCTTCATAGGCTTGCACGCGGGTGCGCTCGCCTTCCGTCACCTTAACGTTCACGACGACAGTGTCGCCCGGCTGAAACGCCGGGATCGTCCTGCCAGCCGAGAGCTTGGCGGCCTGTTCGGCCTCGAGTTCCGCGATGATATTCATTGAGATTAAAACCACGCCGATTCGCCTGATCTTTCGGCGAGCGTTCCGGTACGCCGCTTTGAATTGCGGAAAGCAGCTCTACACGAGTGGCCTTAGCTTGTCGATCTTGGTGAAAGAGTTCGCGGTAAAGGAGGAGATCATTGGGAAGGCACAGATGGCGTGGTCCCAGCGCTGGCTGGAGCTGCCGGTACCCGCTCGAACGTCGTCACGCCCTCGGTTGCCGAATCGATAAGATCAAAGCGGCTCGGGCTCCCTGGACTGATTGTCGTCGTGTATTTATTTCCGTTCATCAGTTGGATACCCACCTTCCCGCCTTGCACGACATAGTACTTGCCCGTTACCGGCGCCGGACCATTTGTTTCCGGAGCAGCCGACGCCGCGTTGTCTTCCGGCGGATTGGCAGGGACAATCATGCTGACGGTCTTGTCGGCGCGAAAAACAAGGTGCTCCGGTCCGCGCGTGGACTTCCATTCCCCCACGATCTGGTTGTTCGCATTGGGGAGCGAGCGTTGAAGCCTGGCGATGCTCATCCGGTTGAAGGCCATGATGCCAATGATGCCGCCAATCACGATCACCACATCGAGAACCTTTATCTGGGCGCGCTTTCCTGGTGGGGTTGTGCGCTTTCCTGGCGGTGTCGGCCGCGCCATTGTCACTTCCTCCCGGTAATCCATTAATTGTAGGAGAGCAGCGGAAATCCCGATTGACCGCTTTCCTACCTCCTCGGGACTGCTCCCTACCACCATATGGTCCCCGACTTCAAGATAGGCGAGGCGCGTGCGATAGCGACGGTTCAAACTAGGGAGTTTGCAATCCGAATTGCGAAACGTAAGCTTTGCCCGCACCGTTACCTGCGCGCCGGAGACCGCGAGATCGGCGATGGCGCGCGACAGATCCGCCGGATTGAAAACTGGATGTGGTCAAGTGGTGACTCCCAAAGTCTGTCAGCATCTTTATAAGCGTTTAGGTCACGGTTCTCGGCCTTTTTAGGAGAGGTGCTGGTACAACAATTTCGTTGCCCGGCGCGGTTCGCGCCGGGGACGTTTTTTGTGGCGAGCTTCAAAAAAATTTGAAAGGAAGGGCATCATGGGGTGGGCGCCTCGACCTAGAGGTTTGCCAGGCCGCATGGAGCCGCTGGGGCCGTGGCACGATCGGGCACGAAGAGCTGATTGTTCTTATCGACCAGATCTACGAGGCCGCGCTTGACGGCGGGCTTTGGCCGGACGTGCTGATTAAGCTTGCCGACGCCATTGGCGCCGCGCATGTCTCCATAACCTCCGGGGACCGGAGCGCCAACACCTTCGCATCGATCATCCGCGCACGGATCCAGAAATGGCATCGCCGCTTGATAAACGGATGAAGGTTGACGATATATCGCTGAAGGTTCAAGGTTTCCATATTAAGCCCTGGGGCTTAATGCCAGCCCAGGAATTTAGCTTTGTTATTGAGCAAATGGAGCCCGTAGAGCCATGCCATGAGCGGCGGGAAAGAGCTGAGTGCGCTAATCGACTTGATCTACGAGGTCGTGCTCGACAATGATCTCTGGCCGAGCGTGCTGATCAAGCTTGCCGACGCCGTGGGCGCAGCGCACGTTGTCATGCCGTCCGTGGATTGGCGCGCCAAAATATTCGCGACCATTGCGCCGCGCGACGATCCCGAGTTGGTTGCCTCTTACAAAGAATATTGGGCATTCCGCGATCCGCTTTTTCGGCGAGCCACATTCCGCACGGTGGGGGAAAGGCGAGCCATCCTCCGCCCCCAGGGGGAAATCTATACACTCGATAGCCTCATGCCGCGAGAGGAGTTCGCCGCCACCCCGGTTTTTAACGAGTGGTGGCGGCCGGCCGAGTATAGTCTCGCAACGGCCGGCGCCAATTTGGTGGCCGAAGATCAGTTTTCAGCTTTGGTCTGCGTTTCCAACGCCCCTGGCAGGGATTTTCTGACCGACGAGCAGTTGCGTCTCTTCGAAGCCGTTGCGCGGCACCTCGGCCGGGCTGTGCGTATAAATCGCCAGCTCTGGAAGCTGGAGCTCGCGAATCTCGCCGCGACGGAGCGAATCGAGATGCTGCACGAGGGTGCTATGCTGGCCGACGCGTCGGGGAGAGTTGTACTCGCGAATGCCGTAGCGAAAGCGATGCTCGACGCCTGCGACGGAATATTTCTGTGCGATGGGCGTCTTGCCGTTGCCGGCAGACCGGATGCATTGCAAAAGCTGGTGGCCTCATGCGCGGGAAGGTCCGTGGGGATTAACGGTCCTGGCGGTGAACTCAAAGTGCCGCGCGATCTCCCCCAATCGCCGCTCCAAGTGACGGTCGCACCGCTTCGATCCGACACCCGGCTCCCGGATGTTCCGTGGATCGGCTTTGGCAGTCCGGTCGCCATTGTCACGGTAACCGACCGCGATCGCGACCGGCGGCGGCGGCAGATGAATCTGCGCCGCCGTTTTGACCTGACCTCCATGGAGGCTGCGCTCGCCGCCGAGATTCTAAAGGGCGATGGCCGCAAGGCGGCCGCGCTGCGGTGCGGTATTTCCGATGCAACGGCTAAAACCCACCTCGCGAACATTTTCGAGAAGACCGGAACGCACCGGCAGGCCGAACTCGTCCGTTTTCTGCTCGGCGCTGCCAAAGCAGAATGGGGAAACATAAGCGGTTCCAGCGATACAGACGCTTAGGCTCATTGCGCCCAAACGCAAAGATCGCGGCAGTCATCACGCGCGCGGATTTGCACGGAACATTTCCGGAGTTGCATGTTTACTCTTTACCGTAGGTGTGAACGTAGGTGCCGCTTAAAGATGTATTGTTAGGACGAAACGATATCCACTTCTCTTGCGGACACCTTTGCGGCAGAGGCCTTTGCCATGACCAAGGAAGATGACCTTCAGGCCGCGATAGATTTGATCTACGAGGCCGTGCTCGACGAAACTCTTTGGCCTATCGCGCTGACGAGGCTTGCCGATGCCATGGGGACGGCGCAGATTGGCTTGCTCAGCTTGGACCGTCGCGCCCGTACATATGATTCTATCGCGCCACGTACCGATCCGGTGATGGACGCGATCTTCAAGAAATATTGGGCCTTCCATAATCCGCTTTGGCCCCGCACGATCGCGCGGCCAGCCGGCGAGGTATTCTGGCTCGATAGCCTGATCCCGAGAAAGGCCTTCGTTGCTACCTCCTTCTTCAACGAGTGGATGCGCCCGGCCGGGTTCTCGATTGCGTCGATGGGCGCCAATTTGCTGGTCGGGAACGAGATCTCGACAATGATCTCCGTTGCCAATGCGCCCGGGAACGATGAAATAACTGGCGAGCAGACGCTTGTCTTCAAGGCCGCGCTGCCGCACATCGACCGCGCCGTGCGTATCCATCGTGAGCTTCGGTTGCGCGATCTCGACCATGACACCGCGCCGGACCGGCTTGAGTGCTTGCCCCGGGGCGTGATGCTGGTGGACGCCGCCTCGAGGGTGGTGTTCGCCAATGCGGCGGCCCGGGCGCTGCTCAATTCGGCCGGCGGGCTCGCTCTCGATGCCGGCTGCCTTCGCAGCACTGACGGTTCGGACGCGCTTCTGCAAGGACTGATCGTCTCCTGCAAGCGCAATACCCATACGCGAAACGGTCCCGGCGGGGGAATTTCGATTCGCACCGGCCCGCGCCGCTCACTGCGTGTAACGGTGACGCCGCTGCGGGTCAAAGGCACCGTCGCGGAACTTCCCTGGCTCGGCTTGCAAATTCCCGTGGCCATTGTCACGGTATCCGCTCCCTCGACGGAAAAAAACCTCAACTGACCGGCTGGAAGTCATTCGCCAATGAGCGGGTGCAAATCGCGCACCATGGCTTTCATCCGTTCGTCGAGCACATGGGTATAGATTTGCGTCGTTGAAATATCGGCGTGGCCGAGCAATTCCTGGACGACGCGCAAATCTGCGCCGTTTTGCAAAAGATGGCTCGCGAAGGCATGGCGGAGCACATGCGGACTTATCCGCGCGCCGCCGATTCCCGCCGCGGCGGCGCAGGCCTTAAGATCGCGGGCGAAAGCCTGGCGCGTGAGGTGCCCGCTCGCGCTATCGGCCGGAAACAGCCAATGGCGATCCACCGCCCCGGCACTCGTTTTCTTTTGAAATGCTCGGTAGGCCGAAATCGCCCGCGTCGCCTCGCTGGGCAACGGCACCAGCCGTTCCCGCCCGCCCTTGCCGCGAACATGGATGAAAGGTTCCTTGGTTTGCGCCGCGCTCGACGGCAAGGTCACGAGTTCGGAAACCCGCAGACCCGTCGCATAAAGAAGTTCGATTAGGCAGACCGTGCGCAACGCGCGCAACTGTTCGGGCGCGGGGCGGGCGTCGTCGTCGAGCCCCTCCTTGGAGACCGCCAGAAGGTGGTCCACCTCGGCGACGGACAGGGTTTTCGGCAGCCTCCGGCCGCGTCTGGGCGCCTCGACAATGAGTGCCGGATCGTCGCTGCGGCGTCCGTCAGCAACGAGAAACCGGTGGAACTGGCGGATCGAGGAAAGTTTCCGTGCGCTCGATGCGGGTTTGAGACCGCGTTTTGCAACCAAGGAGAGATAAGCGCGAATGTCGCCGGTCGCGGCGTTTCCCGGCGCTTTTCCCGCGCGGGTGAGTTCGGCGGCATAATCGGCGAGGTCGCAGGCATAGGCATCGAGCGTGTTTTTCGAAGCACCGCGTTCGGCCGCGATCATCTCGAGAAAGGCTTCGATTAGAGGAGGCATGCTTCGCGTCATCGGCCGGCGGCTCCCTATTTGTTCAGTCGCGCCGGAGCAATCGTTTGGCTCATCTCGCGCGGCTGCGGCTCGACGAACGTCACCAGCGCGATCATGCCGCCATAAATGATTCCCGCCAGAATACCGGCGAGCAAAAGAAATTTTATGAGTGAAGGCACGGGATACTCCGTTGACCGTTTGCTCTTATCGGACAAGCGTGCGCATGAGGCAAGCGGGCGATGCCGGCTTGGAAATCTGGGACGGTTGAGAAATATGTGATCGGAAAACTTTTCGGATCATTAACCAAATTCGGCCCGACGGCTTAGTCTGCTCGATTCGGTGACCGGTCGATGAACGCGGGGGCCTGTTCGCCCTGCCAGCTCCGTCACGGCTTTTGCGAGAGAGTGTCGGCGAGCCTCGCGGCGTAGCGGGCCATCAGATCGACTTCGAGATTGATTTTATCGCCCAGGCGCCTTTCGCCCCACGTGGTGACCTTCAGCGTATGCGGAATGAGCAGCACCGAAAAAATACCGGCTTCGACGCGGTTGACCGTGAGCGACGTACCATCGAGCGCGATCGATCCCTTTTCCACGATGAAACGCGCGAGGTCAGGGGGAGCCCTGATGTCGATGCGCCGCATTCCGTCGAAATCCATGATGGCGACGATTTCCGTCACTCCGTCCACATGCCCGGTTACGATATGGCCGCCAAGTTCGTCGCCTAGTCTCAGGGGCCGTTCGAGATTGAGCTTTGTGCCACGCCTCCAATGTCGTGCGGTCGTGCATGCGAGAGTCTCCGCCCCAACATCGACCTCGAACCAGCGGCGATTGCCGCTTTCGCCACCCGCGACGACGGTCAGGCACGCTCCGCCGCAGGCGATCGATGCGCCGGGCACGATCGTCTCGGCCGGATAGGAACACGCGATGCGCAGATGGTTTAACTCGGCCCCTGCGTCAACCCGTTCCACCTCGCCGACATCGCTCACTAGGCCCGTGAACATGAAGCCACTCTTTCGTAACGGGTCAGCCGGTCGGCTCCAATCATTCGCGTTTCCGCAAGGCGATAACGCGCCGGATCGGCAAGCAGGGCGGCCGTGTCCGCGTCGAGGCCCAAAACCCCTTGCCGCCCGAGACGTTCCGGCGCGGTAAAAATAATGACTTCATCGGCGAGCCCCTGCCCGATCAGCCCCGCCGCGACGTTCGGGCCTCCCTCGCAGAAAATCCGGGTGAGGCCGCGCGCCGCCAAGAGATTCAGCGCAGCCGCAAGATTGACGCGCCCCCCCGCGTCGCGGCGCACATGCGCGACCTCGATACGCGCCTCGCGTAAGCGCGCGGCACTCGCTTCGCTTGCCCCTTCGCCGGCGATGGCCAGGGTAGGAATCCGTGCCGCCGTCGCGGCGAGCCGCGATGCAGGCGCCAGACGAAGATTGCTGTCGAGCATGATGCGCAAAGGTTTGCGGTCTTCGAGGCCGGGAAGCCGCACGCTCAACAGGGAATCGTCCGCCAAGATGGTGCCGATGCCGGTCATCACCGCATCATGCATCGCGCGCATGACCTGCACGAGCCCATTCGCCGGCGCGGCCGTAATGACAAGACGCGGATCGCCGGCCGGTCCTGCCGCGTAAAAATCCGCCGTCACGGCGAGTTTCAGGCTGACCATTGGGCGATTGCGGGTAACGCGCAAAAAATGGCCGAGATTGGCCCGCCGCGCCTCCTCCGCGAGCACGCCGCGCGTCATTTCAATGCCGGCGTCGGCGAAGATTTGCGCGCCACGGCCAAAGGTCCGGGGATCGGGATCGTCAACGGCATAGACCACGCGGCCGACCCCCGCCGCGATAATCGCATCCGTGCAGGGCGGCGTCTGCCCATGATGGCTGCATGGTTCCAACGTCACATAGAGCGTCGCGCCGTGGGCTTGCGCCCCCGCCTCGCGCAGGGCCTCGGTTTCCGCATGCGGGCGGCCGCCCGGCTTAGTCCAGCCGCGCGCCGCGATGACGCCATCCTTGACAACGAGAGCGCCGACCGCGGGGTTTGGCGCGCAAAGCCCGAGCCCGCGCCGCCCAAGGGCGAGAGCCGCGGCGATGAATCGCGTGTCCGCGCAGGACTGGATCATGCCTGGCTCGGCGAACGCGCCTTTGTTCGCGGCAGATTTGTGTCGTCCTCTGGGGCTTCGGCGGCGCCATTCGCAAGTTCGTCGATCAGCGTATTGAAATCGCGGGCCTCGCGAAAATTGCGATAGACCGAGGCGAAGCGGACATAAGCGACGCTGTCGAGCGCGCGAAGACCGTCCATGACGAGTTCGCCGATCCGGTCGCTTCGAATTTCGCTATCGCCCTGACTCTCGAGTTGGCGCACGATTCCGTTCACCATCCGCTCGACGCGATCCGGCTCGACGGGCCGCTTGCGCAAGGCGATTTCGAGCGACCGCATAAGTTTTTCGCGATCGAAAGGCACCCGCCGGCCGGATTTTTTCAAGACCACCAATTCCCGCAATTGCACGCGCTCGAACGTCGTGAACCGGCCGCCGCAATCGGGACAGATCCGGCGGCGGCGAATGGCCGCTGCATCGTCGGCCGGGCGGGAGTCCTTCACCTGGGTTTCGAGACTGCCGCAATAAGGGCACCGCATGGCGGACCGGCCTCAAAGCATGATGGTAACTTACGCGGATCGCGTTCCTGTTACCTTAGGACGCCAACGATTCCCGGCCTCCATAAACCGGGAAGCGTTGCGTCAATTCCCGCGCGCCTGTCTTAACTTTGGTTTCGACAGCCGCATTGCCCGGCTCGCCGTGCTTGGCCAAGCCGTCCAAGGTTTCGGCGATCAGTTCGCCGACTCGCTTGAATTCGGCGATCCCAAAGCCGCGTGAGGTCGCGGCCGGCGTTCCGAGGCGAATGCCGGAGGTCACCATGGGGCTCGCGGTATCGAACGGCACGCCGTTTTTGTTGCAGGTGATCCCGGCCCGCCCAAGCGCCGCTTCCGCCGCCTTGCCGGTGAGGTTTTTTGGCCGCAGATCGACCAGCATTAGATGATTG
>DASYNQ010000108.1:0-4320 GCA_036008425.1 Methylocella sp.
CAAATCGCGCAGATAAGGCCCCGGTTTGCGCCCGAGGACCCGCCAAGTCCCGAGAAGCCCGAGGCAGATCGTGACAATGACCGCGCCGGCGGCGGCGACAACCGCCTGTGGCCAAAGCCAGACAAATTCAAGGTCCATCACCCGGCCCACGATCGCCAAGGCGGCCGTGCTCCCGGCCGCCACGCCGAACAGCGCGGTGCAGAGCCCGAGAAGACCGTATTCATAAATATAAGCGGCAAGCAGCCGCGACCGTGTGGCGCCGAGGGTCTTAAGCACGACGGCATCGTGGGTGCGGGCATGCTGACCGGCCGCGAGCGCGCCGCCCAAGACGAGGATCGAAGCCAGGAACGCCACGCTCGATGCCGTCCTCACGGCGAAGGCGAGCTGGCCTACGACGGTATTTGCAGCGTCGAGCGCGTCTTTCACGCGGATGCTTGTCACCGAGGGGAAACTCCACGCCGTCGCGCGCAGCAGAGCGGTTTCGCGCGCGGGGTCGCCGCCATTGGCAAAGGTTAACGTGGCAAGCTCCCCGAAGGGAGCACCAGCCAAGCTGTTTGGCGAAAACACAAGTACGAAATTGATCCCGTAGCTGCGCCAATTGACCTTGCGCGTGCTAGCGAGTTTGGCGGTGATGTCGCGGCCGAGAACATTAACCGTGACCTCGTCGCCAATCGCCAGCCCGAGCCCTTCGGCGATCTCGCTTTCGACCGAAACCAAAGGCGGTCCGCGGTAATCCTTTGGCCACCAGCTTCCCTTAATGACGCTGGATCCCTCAGGCACGGATTCGGCGAAGGTAATCCCGCGATCGCCTTCGAGCACCCAAGCGACGCTTTGCTTCGGCCGCACCGCGCCGGCCGGGATCCCGTTTAGCTTAACGATGCGCCCGCGCAATATCGGGACGAGTTCGATTTTGCCCTCCGGCGCTTGGCCTTGCAAAAAATTGGCGAATGCTTCGGCCTTCGCACTCTGGACATCGAGGAAGAAAAAGCTTGGCGTCTTCCCGGCAATGGAATGGTGGAGTTCCGCTCTGATGTTGCCGTCGATGAGAGTGAGCGCAACAAGCAGTGCGAGCCCGAGGCCAAGCGACAGCACGACCGAAGAGGTCAGCGCGCCGGGGCGGTGAATATTGCCGACCGCGAGCCGCAACGCCACGCCCCGCGCGTGCGGAAGTCTTTTCGCGCAAGCCACGATCAGAAAAGAGGCCGCGCGCAGAAAAATAAAGGCGGCAAGCGTCGCGCCCAAATAGATCAAGACGAGCCGACGGTCGGCGGCAAGACCGAGAACAGCTACCGCGAGACAGAGAGCCACGGCAAGCGTCAAGACGAGATAGCGCGGTCTCGGCGTGGTCCGCCGGGGTTCGATTCCGGCGCGAAACAGGGCCTGAACCGGCACGTCGTGCGCACCGCCGAGCGGGCCGGCGGAAAACGCCAGCGCGGTCAGAAAGCCATAGAAAAGCCCCTTGGCGATCGCGGCCGGATAAATCGCTGGCGCGATCGGGAACGGAATCAGGGACCCGAATGCAGAGGCCGCGACGAAAGGCAAAGCGGCGCCGAACGCCGCGCCCAGCGCCGCCCCGGCGCTCGCGACAAGCATCGCTTGCGTCAACATCAAGGCGAAGACAGTGGACCCGGTCGCGCCGAGCGCCTTCAGGATCGCGATCGTTTGCCGCTTGCGCTCGACGAAACCGTGCATCGCATTGGCAACACCGACGCCGCCCACAATCAGGGAGGTGATCCCGACGAGGGTTAGGAATTCGGTGAAGCGGTCAAGATTCCGGGAAAACTGCGGCGAAATATTATTGCGCGTGCGCACTTCCCATCCGGCCTCGCGGAATCGCTTTTGCGCCGCCTCCGTCAATGCCGCGACTTGTGCGTCACTTGCCGGCGTTCCCGGAAGCGCGACACGATAATGCCATCTGACGAGTGAGCCTGGCTCGAGCAATCCGGTCGCCCGCAAGGTCTGCTGCGAGATCAAGGCCGGGACTCCAAACCTTATCCCGCTGGCAAGCCGGTCGGGCTCGGAGACGAGCACCGCGCGCAACTCGAACCGCGCGCCGCCGATCGTAAGACGGTTCCCGATTGCGAGGCCGAGCCTTCCAAGGAGTGCCGCGTCCGCCACGATCCCGTAGGCGCCGTCGCGCCAGGCCAACGCCTCGGCGAGAGGCAACGCCGGATCGAGGACGGCTTCGCCCGCCAATGGATAAGCTTCATCGACCGCCTTGATCTCGACCAGAACCGCCTCGCTGTCATCGCGCCGCGCCATGGCGCGCAGCAGCGCCACCGGCGAGAGGCGTCCCCGCCCGGCAAGAAAATCGCGCTCGGAGGCGGACAATTCGCGCTGGGAGACATCGAAAGATGCGTCCCCACCGAGGATCGCGCGGCCCTGCTGGGCAAGCCCTTCCTTTAGCGAAAGCGACACCGAACCAATGCCGGTAATCGCGGCGACGCCGAGCGCGATGGAGGCGAGAAAGATCGCGAACCCGCGCAGGCCGCCGCGAAAATCGCGCAAGGCAAAGCGCAGGACCAACGGCCAGCGTAATCCTTTTGATTGATGCCGCCGGACTTTCGTCAAGGAAACCAAGTGATCGAGCCGTTCCATGATCTTTACCTTAAACCGGAGCGAATAGTAGCTTTGGGGCTCTATTCGGGTTCGGGATAATGAACGGCGAGCCAGATCGTCGCATGATCCTTGCCGGTCCATTCGACGCGGTGTTTTACGCGCGCCGGAATGAGAACATAGTCGCCGGTGGACAAAGTCCTGACCCCGGCCTCGCCTTCAAAACGCAGGCCCGGCCGATCCAGCCAAGACCACGACCCATTCGGCCCAGGGCCGATCGTACCAAAACCCTGGCGGACTCTTCTGGCCCAAGGAAACGATCCGCTCGATCCTTAAACGTGAATTCGTCTTTGAGAGCCGATCGTTGCCTTCATGCGTTAAAAAACGAGGAATGCCGCACGAATCGTCAACGCGAGGAGAACGAGCGAGGCAGCCATGAAAAGCGCGAAACGGAGGATGATGACATTGATGATTGCGTGAACGAGGCTGTGAGCAATCCTAAGCCCAACATATAGCCAGGCCAGTCCGGTGTTCAATCTTGAACCTGTATCGACCAATGCCAAGGTAAGCGTCACCGCGTAAAAAAGTGTTGGTTGCTCCATCAGATGATTGTAGTTGTCTGCTTTCCAGCGAATCTTGGCAGGTATCTGCCCATTAAACTCCTCTTTTGTACGCTGGGGGTCTAAGCCTATTTTATTCTTCCTTATCGCTGGAATACGTGTTGCATATAACCAAGCCCACATCACGAACGTCCATAGGACGAGGGTTATCAAGGGTGCAAGTATCCGGTTATGCAATGTTTTGCTCCTGCAAAGCGGCCATTAGAGGGAGCAAGATTTATCCAAGTCTCCTGCCCAGTTGTTGATTTTAAAACCAAATTGCAATCAACTTTTGTTGGGCCTTCCTTCGGACCTGCTGGACCCGCGCCTAAAACTCTTTTAACCGGTTTTCGCTATTTTAACTGACATTCCCCAGATATACGGAACGAGCCTTAATCTGCCCCCGCTAGGCCGATCTGACAAGCCCGCGCCGTCGCCACAAATTGCATGGGGACTGACATGCGTTTTTCAGCTCACATAATCGGTGTAATCGCGCTCCTTATCGCGAACGCCTACACTGCATGGAGTGCGGACTTTGATTATCCACCACCGCCGCCCGCCTATGCCTATCACCCGCCGCTACCTCCCCCGGCATACGCTTACCGGCCCCCTGGTAGTTCGCCGGGCGGTGTCGTCTTTTATGCGCCTAATCCAACGCCACCGTCGCGCTGTTTGCCTGGCTTCTTTTGGCGGGTCTACCCCGATGGCAATGGCGAGTGCTGGCCGTCCTTTATGCCAGGTGTTGTCGTCTACGCCGGCCGGTGCTCGCCAGGTTTCTTCTGGCGGGTCTATCCCGATGGAAATGCGGAATGCTGGCCATGGGATTGAGGCACTTATTCTGACAAAAAGGAAATTGAAAATGGAAGCTGAAATTGTAAAAAAGACGGAAGGAAATTGAAAAATGATGAACGAAATTTCGGAAGTACGTTCTGCCGTCATCAGTTTACTGACCCAAGCAGGGATTTCTTTTCTCGAAATCGACCTTTTTTGCAGATGAAATCGACGCCCTGGAATTGAATTCCCGGAAGACACTAAATCCGGATGGAGAACCTTGTTTTGTTGTGACAGATAGGGTCATGCAAGAAGTCGAACGGAGCATAAGTAAAAAACTAGGACGTCGCGTTCGATTGGAGGAATAAAATGGCCTTTGAACAGCGCGACAATT
>DASYNQ010000109.1:0-2379 GCA_036008425.1 Methylocella sp.
CGATAAGCGTCGCGCCACGCGGCATCGTGCACATCGGCGATGCCTTCGGCATCGCCTTCGCGCGCGTTCCGGATGGTGATGACTGCCTCGATCATCCGCCGATGTTACGGCCGCTTGGCCTGCCGCCGCAAGAACTCTTTCTCGCTTCTACCGCAATTGTTCGGCCATTGCGCGGGGATCGCCGTCCGCCGGTCCCGCGATTGCGTCACCGCCGCCGAACTCCGGCGTTTTTCGATCACGAATCCGCGAAGACGTTGAGGCGACTCGGCGAAGCCCCGGAATCCGCGGCGCTTTTTTCCCCGGGCTCTTGCGGAGTTTCCGGCTCGATCGCGCGAATCGCCCGCACGTCCGGCCGCTGCGCCCTATCAACTCCCTTGACGAGGAGCGCGAACGCAATGGCCTCGCAAGCGAGGAGAGTCACCCACCAGATCTGCGACGTCGCGATACCTAGAATGCCGATCGTCAAGATCGAGACGAGGCCGGCGAGCAGGGACGGCGCCGTCTTCACCGGGAGTCGCCCGACGACCCCGAAGGCTTGCACGACGAGGACGGTGAAACCGACGGCGCCGAGAAGGCCAAAATCAAACCAAAGCACAAGCAAAAGACTTCTTGGCGTCCCTTCGGGCAGATAGCCGAGGCTCAAGCCTCGATGCACGAAGTCGAGACCGTGTCCGGTAATCAGACGCGGCCATTGCGAGACGATGAGATCGCTCCAGATCAGCATCGGCGCGGACCCGGCGCCGGGATCAAATCCAGTCATCCATAGAACCAGACGGTAGAGCAAGGGAAGCAGGGGCGAAAATAGGATCAACGGCGCGAACAGCCAGGCGAAAAACCGCGCCGTCCGGGTCGGACCGGACATGGCCATGGCGAAAGTGAACGCGCCCGCGCCCATCGCCAGAAGCGCGATCTGGGCAAATCCGGCGAGCGCCACGCAGGCCACGAGAACCGCGAGGATCGCCGCAGCGATCCAGTGCTCGCGCAGCGACAAGAACCCAAGCGCCGGCCAGACCAGGACGATCGAGGTGATCGTCGCCCGCTCATACAGCGTTTCGTCGAACTCAAAGCCGCCAAGAAACCAGGGGGTGTCAAAATATGCCAGGGCGAGTGTCGCCGCGCTCGCCAGGGCGATACCCCCGGGCAACAGGTAAAAATCGAGAGTCTTGGTCTTTTGGGGCAGATAGACGGCGACCAACACCGCAAGAGAGGTAGCGCCGGCGAACTGTAGAAACCGTTCGCCCGCGGCCGCGGGGAACGGCGTCCAAATCACGGACAGGGCGGCCCATAACGCCACCAACAGCGCCGCGCCGCCGGCCGGCGAGACAAGCACGTCGCGGAGCCGGCGCCCCGCATGTGGGGGGGCATCCAACAGTGCGCCAAGCAGAATCAAAATCGCGCCGACCGGCAACACGACATAAATAGCGCCGCGCCAAAAGATTCCCGCACAAGGCAGGCCAACGAATAAAGCGGCCAAGCCAAGCCGGATCAGGAGTTTTGCGGCCGCCTTGGCCGGCGTGTCACTGAATCGCAAGGCGACGGTCATAGCTTCCGCGTTATCAAAAGGGCCGTTGGCCTGGAGTTTTCGCTTAAACACGGCTGCTTATACGCCCTGAATGAGGCAATGCTCAAGTGACAAGACAAAGGAGAAACATTGGAAATCGTGACTAATAGCTAATAATGACAATTATTCTTTCTCAACTTGAGGAAAATTGTTTAAAATAACAACAGGAGTCGTCTGGCTGCTAGAGAATGTCCAGAAAAAGTTGCCCGACTTTTTCGATTCTGACGTGTTCCACCTCTTTGAGTTCGAGTTGCATCCTTAGAGTCTGTCCGGTAGCTTCATATGGGATTACAAATCTTTTTGAGCGTGAGGCGGATTGAGGCGAGTGCAAGAACGCCAGCGCCTTGCGGGTGAGGTTTTCCCAATCCTTAGCGAGCCTGCGGCGCTGATCGAGCCAAGCGAAAGTGCCTATCGATGATGGCGGCGGTCGGGCTGCCCGTTGGGCCTGCTCGCGACACTTCACATCTCGCGACATTTCACCAATGTGCCGTCGGGGGTTCACAGGCCGAAATAGTCGTGAGAGGGTGCTCTTCGGCGCCACGTCCTTCGGGATCGTCCGCCACTGACAACTGCTCAGAATGGCAAGAGTCCTAGGGCCTGTGTTCAGTTAGGAGGCATGGCACGAGAACGGATCAGAATCAAACGTGGAACGTTGTTGTTCGTTTGACGCGATTCTCCGGAAGGGATTCCCAAATCAGCAATTGCGTGATTCATGGGTGGTCGGCCTGAGGAGGGGCTGACCGATGCGACGCTATGCATTACGCGACGACCAATGGGATCGGATCAAGGATTTTCTTCCTGGCCGCGAAGGCCATGTT
>DASYNQ010000110.1:0-1778 GCA_036008425.1 Methylocella sp.
GGTGCGCCCGAAGCTGCTCGCAATCCCGGAAGCTTTCGCGCTGAGCTTCGATCCGCCTTCAATCAACGGGCTTGGCACGACGGGCGGCTTCGAATTCGAGGTTGAGGATCTGGCGGGACGCGGAGGCGCACAGCTCAGCGATGCGACGCAGGCGCTGATCGCGGCCGCCCGCAAGCAGCCTGAGCTCAACCCCCAATCGTTGTTCACTTCGTTTTCCGCCTCGACGCCGCAGCTCTTCTATGACCTCGACCGGACGAAGGCGAAGCTGCTCGGTCTCAACCTGCCCGACGTCTTCAACACGCTGCAAATCTATCTTGGCTCGCTCTATGTGAACGACTTCAACCTGTTCGGCCATACGTTTCGCGTCACGATGCAGGCCGACACAAAATCGCGCGCTTCTCCGTCCGACCTCAGCAAACTCTATGTCCGCAACGGGTCCGGGGGCATGATTCCGCTGAACGCGCTCGGCGGTCTCAAGCCGATCGTTGGGCCGGAAACCGTGCCGCATTACAACAACTACGCTTCAGCGCTCATCAACGGTGCGCCCGCGCCCGGCTTTAGCTCGAGCCAAGCGGTGGTCGCGATGCAGCGCGCCGCGGCTGAAGCGTTGCCGCGCGATTTCGGCTACGAATGGACGGGTGTGATCTATCAGGAGCTCAGCGCCGGCTCGCTCGCCACGATCGTCCTGGCGCTCGCAATCTTCTTTGTCTTCATGATTCTCGCGGCGCAGTACGAGAGCTGGTCGATGCCCTTCATGGTGCTCTCGTCCGCGCCTCTCGCGCTGGTCGGGGCGCTTGGGGCGATCTATGTCCGCCAGATGCAGGTCGACGTCTATTCGCAGATCGGCTTTGTCATGCTGATCGGCCTCGCAGCCAAGAACGCGATTCTTATCGTTGAATTCGCCAAACGGCGTCGCGAGGAAGGCCTGTCCGTGGTCGAGGCCGCGATGGAGGCGGGGCGGCTGCGCCTGCGGCCGATCCTGATGACCGCCTTTGCCTTCATTTTCGGCGTGCTGCCGCTTATGTTTGCGAGCGGCGCGGGCGCGGCGAGCCGGCAGTCCCTCGGCACGGCCGTCTTTGGCGGCATGGTCGCGGCGACTTTGCTGACGCTGATCTTCGTGCCGGTCTTCTATGCCCTTATCGAACGCGTTCGCGAGGGACGCGAGGCGGCGGCTGCTGCCGCTGCGCCACACGCCGGCGCTCATCTTGCGCCCCGCGCTGAAGCCGCCGAATAGCGCTCAGGAGCTTGTCTATGCGCCTCAAGATCTCTCTCGCAGCTCTCGCCGCAATCGGCGTTGTTGCTTTCGTAGGCTTCCGCATCGCGGGCGACCACGCGGACGGCGCCACGGAATCCGCGGCTGCGCCGGCAATGATGGCGATGCCGGTGCCGGTCGTTCCGGTCGTCAAAAAGACGCTGCCGATTTATCTCGACTATCCAGGACGCATCGAATCGATCCGCAGCATTACCCTGCAGGCGCGGGCGTCGGGCTACATTGAGTCCCAGCTCGCCCCTGACGGCGCCGATGTTAAGACCGGCGACCTCCTTTACCAGATCGATCCGCGCGACCTTCACGCCGCATTCGATCTGGCCACCGCGCAGGCCCAGCGCGACCAAGCGTCACTCGAATATGCGAAGGCCAATTTTGGCCGCGGCGAGGAGCTGGTCAAAAGCGGCTTCGTCACCAAAGACGCCTACGATCAGAGGGCGAGCGCGATGCATCAGGCCGAAGCGGCGCTGGTGGCGGACCGAGCCGCGATTGAGACCGCGAAGCTCAACCT
>DASYNQ010000111.1:0-2983 GCA_036008425.1 Methylocella sp.
TTGGCCGGTCGCGCCAAATGCCGAGATTACCCTCGAAGCCAATCCGACCAGCGTCGAGGCGGAACGGTTTCGCGGCTTCCGCTCGGCCGGCGTCAACCGTGTCTCGCTCGGGGTCCAAGCGATGAACGACGCGGATTTGAAGGCGCTCGGCCGGGGCCACACAGCCGAGGAGGCGATGCGCGCGGTGGACCTCGCCGCGTCCATCTTCGATCGCTATTCCTTCGATCTGATCTATGCGCGGCCCGGCCAAACGGTCGCCGGCTGGCAGGAGGAATTGGAGAGAGCGATTCTCCGCGCGCGCGATCATCTTTCCCTCTATCAGCTCACGATCGAGCATGACACGATGTTCGAGCGCTTGCGCGACGCGGGCAAGCTGATCCTCCCCGATAACGATCGCGCCCGCGCGTTGTGGGACGTGACGCAGGAGATCACGGCGAAGGCCGGTCTGCCCGCTTATGAAATCTCCAATCACGCCCGCCCCGGCGCCGAGAGCCGGCACAATCTCATCTATTGGCGGTATGGCGAATATGTCGGCGTCGGTCCCGGCGCGCATGGCCGGATTTTGACGGCAAAAGGCCGCCGCGCGCAAGCGACGGAAAGCCATCCCGAAATGTGGTTGACCGTGGTCGAGAGCGAAGGCCATGCCCTGGTCGAGGACGATTATCTGTCGTCCGAGGAGCAGGGCGACGAGTTTCTGCTGATGGGCTTGCGCCTCGCCGAAGGAATCGAACCGGCCGCGTTTCAAGCGATGTCCGGGCGCGGCCTGGACCCCCGCCGGGTCGCTTCGCTCGTCGCCGACGGCTTGGTCGAATATACCCCGCGCGGGCGCATCCGGGTGAGCGTGGAAGGCTTTCCGGTGCTCGACGCGGTCGTCGCCGATCTCGCCGCTTGAGCAAGATCGCATTGGCAAGCCGGGTCAGGCTTGCCCAGCACGAAAGTCGTGAGCCACGGCCGCTATGTCGCCGTCCAATTGGGTGAGGTCGCCGTTCGGCGAAATCAGTTCGCCGGAAGCGTGCGGCGGATCGCGGTGCTTTGCCTGCTCGCCGCGCCGATGTCAGTCTGCCGGCCACGGCCCTTCCTCTGGAAGCCTTTGAATTAATGCTTGAATAAGGGGATCGCTTGATCCAGCACCGCTGCCTTCTTTCTTTGGCATAGGGTGAGGGTGAGGGTGAATCTGTCCCAGTTGCGCAACGACATGAACCCTGGATTTATTACACGTCGAGCGGTTCGGTTCCGCTCGGGCGGCCGTCGGCGCCCAAACTAATCTTTTCGATTCTCTGCTCGGCATTTCGAAGCAAATCATTGCAATGTGTCTTCAAAGCCTCGCCGCGCGCGTAGATGGCAATCGACTCCTCAAGCCCGACAGTGCCCTTTTCGAGCTTGTCCACGATCTGTTCGAGTTCCTTGAGCGCATCCTCGAAAGACATGGCCGCGATATCTGCATTGGTGGCGGGCAAGGTCGCCTCTTTTTTTCGGCTTCACGCTTTGTCCTGATGCGAAGCGGCCTCAGCTTCGCTTATGAATGCTGTAGCCGCGGTTGAGGTTCAACGCAACTCCAGAGCAAAAGGGGCGCCTTCAAAACAATTGCAACCCCGGCCGATTTTCTCGACGGCGGCAACCATCCGCCCGTTGCGCCCAAGCATCGCGTCGGCGACGGCAACGAGCCGCGCATTCGGCGTCGCGGTCGGTGAATTGGCGCGAATCGCTTGCGCGATCTCGGCTTCGTCGCGATGCGGGCGCAAGGCGCAGGCCGCGATAAACGCCGCCGCCGTCGAGCGGCTCACGCCCGCCCAGCAATGGATCAACAAAGGCCACGTCTGGTCCCATCGCCGCACGAAGGCGAGGAGAGTTTCGACATGAGATCGGCTCGGAAGCGTATGGCCCTCGAGTTCCACGACAATGTCGGAAACGACGACGACGAGATGTTTTCCCGCGGCGATCCCGGAGGGGCGGCTGACCGGCGTTCCCATATCGATCAACGTGACGAGGCTTTGCGCGCCTGTCGCGCGGACCGTCTCCGCCAGTTTTGAAAGCGGGCAGACGTGGATGCGGGGCATCGAACCGGGCCTTTTGGTACTGCGCCATATGCCAGAATCGCGCCCCTCCATAGACCGGATTAGGATCGGCGGGAACTCTGGAAGCGTCGTTTTTGATGTATCACCCGCCGGTTCACGCGATTTTTAAGCCCAAGCCGTGCCTCTGGCTGACATCAAGCGTTCAAGTTCAGCCAAAAAGCGCTCGGAGGCGAGCCCTGGCGCCCAAGGTTCCCAGGCTTTGCCGCCGTAGACATCGAGCAAGGGATCGGCGGGAAGCGCGTTGTAGGGAATTCGCAAGGTATTGCGGACTTCGCCCTGCGTCCAGCCGGCGACATGGACCGCCTCGGAGGCGGCTGCCACGCGGTCAGCCCGCTTATGTTCCTTTCTTTCCCCGGGCGTCCAGGGCGGCAAACCATAGCGGATGGCGACGGCGTTTTCCAACCGCGCGGTCAGCGTTTTGAAGGCCTCGCCAAGGAACGGCTTTACGACCGAAATGCAATCGAAGCCGAGCAGGCCTTCGTCGGCGTCATGCAGCAATTCGCGCAGCTCCACCGGGGCATTCGAGGCGCCTTGAAAGCGGCGCCGATGCAAGGCCAGAACCAAAAGCGAGTGCTGCGCCACCGGCAGCGGCAAGGGCCACGCGGAATGGCCGCCCCATCGGTAGGTCCGGGCAAGGCCCAAGGCCAGGTCCTTATCTTCCCAATCGAACGGCGTCGGGTTCAAGAGATCGAGCCGTTTGCCGGACGGCAAGCGGACCCACGCGCGGGCGTCACTCATCGCGACCCGCATTCGCGTGCCGCCAGCAGGTGACGAGGTGGTCGTTTACCATGCCGGTCGCCTGACAAAAGGCGTAGACGACGGTGGGGCCGCAGAATCGGAACCCTCGTCTCTTCAAATCCTTGGCTATCTTCATCGAGAGCGGGGTTTGCGCCGGGATTTCGGTCACG
>DASYNQ010000112.1:0-3763 GCA_036008425.1 Methylocella sp.
AGCATGAGGTTGATCAAAATCGCGTTGCCCGCGAGAACGATATCGCCGCCGCGCGCGCCCTGCGCGGTAAAAAACGCAAAGGCAAAGAGCACCGCCGTGTTGCGGATGAAAATGTCGCGATTGATCGCAAACATCCGCACGATTTTTCCACGATCGAGCAATAGTGCGGCGTCCGCCCGGAAAAGACCGCCGTACATGCGCCACACAACAAACAAACCAGCGAGCGCGCCCAAAAGCTCGGCCGCGAGCGTGCCGGCCGCCGAACCGCGCACGCCTAACGCCAAGCCGTAAACAAGAGCGATGTTGAAGGCGATGTTGACCAGATGCATCAAGACTTGGAGGACGAGCGCCACGCCGGTCCGCCCGCGTCCAACGATGGCCCCCACCACCGCGTAATTGACAAGGACAAAAGGCGCCGACCAGATCCTTATGTCGAAATAAAGCCGCGCCGCGTCGGTGACTTCGGGGCTGGCATCGAGCGCGCCAAAGCTGATCCAGGCGATCGGCGCCTGAAGCAAAATCATCGCCGCTCCGATGCAAACGGCGACGATCAGGGCACGGATGAGCGTCGCGCGTTGCTCGGCGGCGTCGCCGGCGCCAAGAGCTTGCGCGGTGAGCCCCGCCGTCCCCATGCGCAAAAAACCGAAACTCCAGAAGATGAAGTCGAAAATGACGGCGGCGGCGGCGATCGCGCCGAGAAGATGCGCCTGGCCGAGCCTGCCAATGATCGCCGCGTCGGCGATGCCGAGCAACGGAGTGGACAAATGGGCGAGCGTCATCGGCAGCGCGAGCCGCACCACGCGGGCGTGGCTCACGCGGGGAGGATTTACGCTGGTGTCGTTTGCGTTGGTGGACACCGCACGGCCGCCCGGTTCAGCGGGCGTTGCGCATATTCATGAGCCGCAGCACCAGCCAGACCGGAACGACGATTGCGGCTCCCGCAACGATATAATCGGCGATCTCGCGGATCGCATCGAACCCCAGGCTCCAGATTCGATCAACGAGCTGTTTCAGTCCAAGAAATACGTCCCAAGGCCTGATGTCGAGCCACATCAGGAAAGCGCCAACGATCAGGGATACGAAAAGAAGGCGCAAGAAGACGCCGCCCGGCGAGCCGCCCAGAAAACGGGTGAGCGGCGTGTCTTGGGGATGCGAGCGGACACCGGACGGGGTCGGCGGCTGTTCAGGTGCCATCCAATGAGGAGGTGCCTTCGGCGCAAAACGGTCATCTTCGCTCATGCGGTACCTCTCAAATCGAAGCTGAGGCGGGAAGACCTCGGCCCAGTCAATTTGGCGGATAGTTTACTGGTCATGTCAACAAGGCATTTCAAGCGCGATGGCGGTGGCCTCGCCACCGCGGGCAACGCTTGCTGAGTTCGCGTGGAACGGATCGCCGAGCTTGAGGCGGCCGGGCAACTTCTTAATCCGCGAAGGCCGCGAGCGTGTTGTGTCCGCGAGGGGGAGGGCAGAGGGTGCCCATGCCGAAGTTATTGCGCCCTTGAACGGAACGGAATTCCCGAGGCGCACAGTTTCCTTTTGAATTCGGGCTTCTTAAGCGTGTCAAACATTCTGCGAACGGAGTTGACCTCAATAGGCGAGGATATGCTTGGCCCGAGAATTATACGGTCGAGAATGCTGTCGAACGTCCACGTTTCAACCGGTTCGATTTTGAGCGGCTCGATCTTGAACCGGAGTTTCGGCTCAATGCCGTTCTTGCCGATGATGTAGGAAAATTTCCCCGTCAAAAGTTTGCTCGTGTCTAGGTCCGGCAGATAGATAATTCTCCACTCGTGTTCCTCTGTGAACCCGTGATGCTTTGAGACCAGCGCGTATAATTTCATGAGTGTGAACATGTGGTGTGCTACGTGATACAGCTTGTCGGCAGGTATTGCGTGCTCCTTGAGAACGGCGGCACAATCCGAAAAGGTTGGATGCGCTGCCCCGCGGAGGAATAATCGACCTTTGCAAACAAAAAGGGAGAGGCTGGAATGTACGTCAATGAGTCTGTTTTGAAGACAAGCGCCGCACCAGCCCCGTTAGCGCCGTACCCCCTCCACATCGAAAGCACGCCGTCCTGGTTGTTTGGTTGGTGTTCAGAAAGACAAAAGACATAAACATCGAGCACATGCTCGGCGTCGAACTTCGCGAAATAGAAGTTGAATTGGGTATAGATTTCTTTAACTTTTTCTTTTGATCCGCCGCAGGCATCCAAAAAGTGCGGGGTAAGCGCAAAGTCATTGAACGCCTTTAACCCCTCCAACATGCCAAATCTGACTTCCTGCAAGTCATTCATGAAAAGTGGATTCGAGAACAGAATTTCATTGTTTGCCAATATTTTCTCTAGCGCTTCCAGCGACGTGTAATGCGCTAGGAGCGGCGGACGCTCCTCTATTGTAGCCAAATTGACTATCGAACGGTGATACAAATGACCAAAGAGGGGCGCAATTTCTTCGTCTGTCATGGTTATAAGCTCGAAATCGTCCCGCCGCTCACATTGTAGCCACGGCCATCTCGTCCTGCGTCTCCTTACCAGCGTTGAGGCGGTTGAGCGCTTCCTGCTGGTGATGACGGTGCGTCGGATGGGTCAGTGTGCACAAGATAGGCTACGCCATGTAAAATAGACGAGGACAACAGTCATGAAGGTGATCGCAATCGTGCAAACGATCATGATGCACGCTTGCCGGTTTTGATCTCTTCGCGCCAACTCCTGCATTAGAAATTGTGCGTTGAGGGCATGAACCGCTTTGTCCGATCCGCTTACGGTTGTGGTTTCGAATGAATTAAGCTGGTTGTTTATCTTGTCGATCACTTCTTTCTTTTTTGCCACCCTCAGTTTGTCGAACGTGTAGGGCGGTTTAAGACTGCGAACAGACAATGTTATCTCCACGTCAATATGCGGCGAAGTAACCGCGGACAATCTCGCGCACGCCGCAACTGCCCCTCGCGCTCGGGGCTTTGCCTTTCCCTGACCTTACGGTCACCGCGCGCTCACACTACATGCACTTTGTGATCGTGCAGCGCGGCGACTAGGACACAAAACTAGGATTGAACGCTTGAAGAGGCGAATTTCCCTGTATGGTGCGGAAAAGCAGTCATCTTCGCTCATGCGGTACCTCTCAAAATCGAAGCTTAAGGAGCCGGGAACGCCTCGGTCCAATCAATTTGGCGGATAGTTTGCTGGTCGTGTCAACAAGGCATTTCAAGCGCGATGGCGGTGGCCTCGCCGCCGCCAATGCAAAGCGCCGCCGCGCCGCGTTTCAAGCCGTATTTTTGCAGGGCCGCAAGCAGCGTCACGACGATTCTGGCGCCCGACGCGCCGATCGGATGGCCGAGCGCGCAAGCGCCGCCATGCACATTGACTTTTTCGCGCGGCAAGGAAAGCTCTTGCATCGCCGCCATGGCGACCACCGCGAAGGCCTCGTTGATCTCGAAAAGATCGACATCGGCCAGGGACCAGCCGGTCTTGACCATCAGTTTTCGCAACGCGTCGATGGGGGCGGTGGCAAATTGACTGGGCGCCTGCGCGTGCGTGACATGAGCCAGGATCGTTGCCAAGGGCGAGATACCCCGCTTTTCGGCCTCCGAGCGGCGCATGAGAACGAGCGCCGCGGCACCGTCCGAAATCGAACTCGAATTCGCCGCCGTCACGCTGCCGCCTTCCCTGAACGCCGGTTTGAGATGAGGAATTTTATCGAGCTTCGCCTTTAGCGGCTGCTCATCGTGCAAAACGATCCTGACTTCGGCCTTGCCGGACTTGACCGTG
>DASYNQ010000113.1:0-4010 GCA_036008425.1 Methylocella sp.
GGATTGGTCAAGACGACGATATAGGGAAGCTTGGCGTCGCGCAGACGCTGCACGGCGATCGTCGTGCGCGGCATTTGCATCAGCGAGAAGATGCCTTCCTGCATCCGCGCGCCGCCCGAGGCCGTGAAGATGATGAATGGCGTGCGGCGCTCGACCGCCGCCGTCATGCCCGTCACGATGGCCTCGCCCGCCGCCATGCCGAGCGAGCCGCCGAGAAAATCGAAATCCTGCACCGCAGCGACAATGTCGATGCCCTGCAATTTGCCAAAGGCGAGCTTCACCGCGTCCGACGTGCCGGTTTTCAGGCGATATTCCTTGAGCCGGTCCGTATAGCGCTTGACGTCGCGGAATTTCAGCGGGTCCAACGCCACTTCCGGCGTCGCGATCTCTTCATACGCCGCGTCGTCGAAAAGATTGTCCAATCGTGCCTTGGGGGCAACGCGCATGTGATAGCCGGAGCCTGGCACGACGAAGAAGTTCGCTTCGAGATCCTTGTGAAAAACGAGTTCGCCGGACTCCGGGCATTTGACCCAAAGGTTTTCGGGGGTCTCGCGGCGCAGCAGAGACCTGACCCTGGGCGGGACAACATTGGAGATCCAGTTCATAGGCAATCCAATCCCGGGCGATCCAGTTTGGCGACGGCGTCTGTTCTCGCGGGACTCGTCTCAGACGCTTTAGGCCGGGGCGGGCGCCGCCGCCCGCAGGCCCATCGCGATATCGGCAACGAGAGCAGCCACCGCTTCTACGCTATTTGAGGTTGCGTTGCCATTGCTATCGAGCGAGGCCCGCAAGGCTTCGACGATCGCCGAGCCGACCACCACCCCGTCGGCGTGCGCGGCGATCGCGGCGGCGCTTCCGGCATTCTTCACCCCGAAGCCGACCGCGACCGGCAAGTTCGTATGCGCCTTGATGCGCCCTACCGCCGACGCGACCTTGGCGAGTTCGGGAGCGGCCGCCCCGGTAATGCCGGTGATCGAGACATAATAGACAAAGCCCGAGGTATGGGCGAGGACCGCCGGCAGCCGCGCATCGTCCGACGTCGGTGTCGCGAGGCGGATGAAATTCAGCCCCGCCGCAAGCGCGGGCAGGCAGAGCTCCGCATCCTCTTCCGGCGGCAAATCGACGACGATCAAACCATCCACCCCGGCGGCCTTCGCGTCGCGCAGGAAAGCTTCGACGCCATACACATAGACCGGGTTGTAATAGCCCATGAGCACGAGAGGCGTCGTGGAATCGCTGTTGCGGAAATCGGCGGCGAGCGCCAGCGTTTTGGCGAGAGTTGTTCCGGCGCCAAGCGCGCGCAGCCCCGCCGCCTGGATTGCCGGGCCGTCCGCCATCGGGTCGGTGAAGGGCATGCCAAGCTCGATCACATCGGCGCCCGCCCTGGGAAGGGCTTTCAGAATAGCAAGGCACGTCGCAAGATCGGGGTCGCCGGCCATCACGAAAGTCACGAGCGCGGCGCGGTTTTGCCGCGCAAGCTCCTCGAAGCGGCGGTCGATGCGTGTTTGCATGAGAATTTTGGGGCGACAGGGGAGGAGAGACCGGGCCGGGGCCGGGGGCCGGGGCCACGCGAAAAACGATCTAGCACGGCGGTCGCGCGGGCGGAAGGATTATCTCGATGGAAGGCCTGACCGGAACCCGCGAGGAGATCATTGCAGACCAGATCACGGCTGCGATGAAGGTAATGGGCACCACCAAAACGGGCGATGACGGCGCGCATGCGCAGGGATTGATGCCCCGAGCGAGCTCGCACCCCCGAGAATGAAAGCCAGTGGGCCTCCGGCGCCGCGCGGACCTGTCATTCGCGAGCGTGATGTTCCCGGCTCCGGCATTCGACGCCGCTGAAGGCGCACGGGCCTTGCCGGAACAAGCGATTTTTGTCCGGGCGTTCGAGCCGCCTGTGGTTTCGCCGGCCGGCTTCCAGCGCCTGGGCCGCAAGCGCTGGCACAAGCCGGCCTACAAGTGGAGGGCTCCAGCCGCCGCTATTTGAGGGCTAGGTCCTTACAATTTTCGGCCACCGTCCATTTGTCGGCTGCATTAGTTTTGTTAAAGACAATACCTTCCGACACGCGAATCTGGCCACTCGCGGTGTTCTCGGAGGTCCCAGAGTCGTGCAAAAGCTGGAAGGCAAACTTATTTTCTTCCGGTCCGCCGGATGGATTGTTTATGCCCAGAGGTATGACAAGAAAACCATTTACGTCGAGCTTGCCGCCCGGCGGGATCGTTGTTTCTGGGGCCAACGAAATACCCAGGCTCTGCGGGAACCTCGAATCCGTGGACGCGTAGCGGCGGTCCCATTCCCACAACTCCTTGGCGTGTTGCTGCGGAGTGGATTGGTCCACATAAAGAAGCTTCGGATCGAAAGCGAAAGCTTTGTTGGACTTTGTATTATCCACGGTTTCGATTTTGAAGACCGCATAGCCTTCGTCAGTTCTCGAAGTAACTGGACCCGATGCCGATTCAAAACCTTTGCATATGCCGACTTGGCGGTATGAAATATTGGTGGGTTGACCGGAACCACTGCCGCATCCAGATAGCATCGACACGGCGATCAATACCGGAACGGACAGAAAGTACAATCTTGGCGTTTCCATAATTTTCTTTCTCTTCGTACTTGGTTAGACTCGTCGGAAGAGTGCCGCATCTGCTCTTCCGTGTTTGGATAACCCATCTCTGGCCGCGCCGATCCACGAATGCTTTTCAGTGGCGGAGGCATGGCCCGAGCCGCCGCGAAGCGCCAGTTCCGCATTCCCCCAAAACCCTGGTGTCCCTGGGTTTGGAACGTCCACGGTCCCTCAATCCCGTCGAAAACAAGACCGATTCCCAGCGAAATCGCGGTCAGCCAAGCCGTAACCGATGTGTCATACGATGTCCAATTTTTAATGAAGGGCGCCCACGGTCGCGGGGATCGGCGGAATTCTTCCGGCGGCTAGTCCGCCCGTGCGCGGTCACCCCTTGCGGGCGGTCCGCCGGATCGCCAACGCCGCGCCGGCGGCGTTTGCCACGGGCGATGCCGCCTTTTTCCAGCACGCTCCGGCCGCCATCGGCTATCCACGGTCGCTCCGATTCCGTTCTAGGAGTCACGCGGCATCGCAGCGACCCGCCGCTCGTCGAGCGCGCTGGTCTTGATCAACGCAAACAGCCGCGCACCGCGATCGAGACCGAGTTCGTCGAGCGCGTGGCGCGTGGTCACGGCATAAAGGCGCCCCTGCCCTTCGAGCACGATCTCCACGGCGGCCAACGGACCGTTTTTTTCGATTGACCCGATTTGTCCACGGAGAGAACTGCGCACGCTGAGATCGTGCGGCGGGCGGGTGGCAAGCACGACGTCGGTCGCTTTAACAATAATCCGGACCTGCCCTCCCGCGGGCCCGGCCGGACCGGCGAGCCAAACCGTCCCCGCCGGATGCTTCAGCTCGGTGAGGCCATAGGCGGTATTCTCGCCGCAAACTTTCATCGACAAGACCGAGATGCGATCGAACCTCGGCCAGGCGCTGTCGCGGCCAAGCGCGGCAAAAACCACGCCAGGGCCGCCAGTTGCCCTGACCCGGCCCCCATCGAGAGCAACGATGAAATTCGCAAGCCGCGCGACTTCCTCGATCGCATGGGAAACGTAGACGATCGGCACCGCGAATTCGTCGCGCAACCGCTCGATGAGCGGCAGAATTTCAAGCTTGCGCTCCATGTCGAGCGCGGCGAGAGGCTCGTCGAACAAGAGAAGTCTTGGGCCGCAAAGAAGCGCCCGCCCGATTGCCACCCGCTGTCTTTCGCCGCCCGACAATCTTGCCGGATGGCGCGACAAAAGCTTGCCGATTGCCAAAATCTCCACCACCGAATCGAACTCGATCGCCCGCGCGCCGCGCGGCGCAAACCAGCGCCCAAACCGCAGATTCTGCCGTACGCTCAGATGCGGAAAAAGATGCGAATCCTGAAACACAACGCCGATGCGGCGCCGGTGGGGGGCGACAAAAACGCCGCGTTTCCTATCGACGAGAAAACGGCCGTCGAGC
>DASYNQ010000114.1:0-1612 GCA_036008425.1 Methylocella sp.
TTGAATGTACCGATACCCCATGGAACCCGGGTAAGGCACGCGAAATGACATCGAAGTTTTGAAACAGCGTCCCAGCGAAGTCGAGAAGATTGATTTTCTTTTTGCACTTCGCAATGCGCCTGACCACGCACTTGCTATCACGGCTGCGGCCTACCTCGACCATGCTATCGAGCTTCTCTTGAGATCGCGTTTGCATGGCGACCTTTCGCCGGACGACGATAATGGCGCCGCGAATGGCATTTTCGGAACGGCGTCAGCGAAAATTCGTGTGTGACGGGTGCGGAAGCCGTCGAGATCGAAGACGCACTCACCAGGGTGGCCCCGTCCCGCGCCTTTCTCGCGAAGGTTATTAATCCGTCCATAAGTATCTTCGCAAGTTCCGTTGACGGCGCAGAGCACATGTGATTCATTGAGGGCATGCGAAAAGACGATGCTCGCGCGCTCGATCACAAGAAAAAATGAGTGCACGGCCGCTGCACCGCGGCTAGATCACAGGTGAGCGCCGCGAATGCCGCCCAAGCTCGCCGGGAGCGGCAAGGTTCGGCTTAAGCCGACAGTGGCGGGCAGACGAGCGTCCTCAATCAGAGGGTCGTCGATCATGCCTTCGTGTTCATTGCTCAGAGCCTGAAGGAAGTGGGCTGTCCAATCGTGGATGCTGTTCGCGCGAAGCACCGCCATCAAGGCGTTCCAGCGGTCCTTGCGTTCTTCGAGCGGCATGGCGTAGGCGCGTGCGATGGCGGCGGCGGTCGCTTCAATATCGTAGGGGTTGACGATCAAGGCGCATTTTAGTTCATGGGCGGCGCCGGCGAATTGCGACAAGACAAGCACGCCAGGATTATCCGGCGCTTGCGCCGCCACATATTCCTTCGCGACGAGATTCATGCCGTCGCGCAACGGCGTCACGAGCCCAATCCGCGCGATACGATAAAGCCCGGCCAGGGCCGAGCGGCTCATCGTCTTGTTGATGTAGCGCAGCGGAGTCCAATCGACATCGCCAAGCTTGCCATTGACGCGGCCGGCTTCCTCCGCCAATTCGCGCTGCAAGCGGGCATATTCGGGAACTTCCGAGCGCGATTTTGGCGTGATCTGCAACATCGTCACCCGCGCCCGCGCCGCCTGCGGCGAACGCTCGAGGAAGGTGCAAAACGCTTCGATTCGCTGTTTCAAGCCTTTCGAATAGTCGAGCCGGTCTACCCCGATGATCAGGTCCCGGCCTTCGAGGCTCGCGAGCGTGCATTTTACGGTCATGCTCTTTTCGGCGGCACGGGCTTCCTTGGCGAAGGCTTCGGTGTCGATGCCGATGGGAAATACGCTGACCTTCATTCGGCGGCCGTCGATCTCGCACCAATCGCCGCTGGCGACTCGGCCCGCATTGGCGCTCACGATGCAGTCGCGGAAATTACCGGCGTCGGTCTCGGTCTGAAAACCAACGACATCGTAGGACCCGAATGAGCGAAGGATTCGCTGATAGGCGGGCAAGGCGCTCGCCACTTCCGGCCCCGGCCAGGGGATATGCATAAAAAAGCCGATCCGGTTGACGCAGCCGAGTTCGCGCAGGACTCTCGCCATGGGAACGAAATGATAGTCGTGCACCCAAACGATGTCATCCGGG